>DAIPZP010000232.1:0-3287 GCA_036782155.1 Propionibacteriaceae bacterium | reverse complement strand
CGCTGATCGAGCGGGAGCTGGTGGGCGGCGAGTGCTCGTACTACGCGTGCATGCCCAGCAAAGCGCTCCTCCGGCCGATCGAGATCGCCGCCACCAGCGCGCATCTCAGCGGACTCACCCCCGCGACGCTCGATCGGAGCGCGCTCTTGGCGCGACGCGACCTGTGGGTCTCCCGCTACGACGACTCGGGACAGGTGACGTGGGCGGACGGGGCTGGGCTGAAGGTCCTCCGCGGCAGCGGCCGGCTCGTCGGCGAGCGGCTGGTCTCGCTCGAGACGACCGATGGGACCCGCACCATCGAAGCTCGTCACACCGTGGTCGTCGCGACCGGCAGCGAGCCCGTCGTCCCAGACATGTACGCCGACTGCGCGCCCTGGGTCTCCCGCGACGCCACCGGCGTGGTCGAGGTGCCAGACCGTCTCGTCATCGTCGGTGGCGGCGTGGTCGCCTGCGAGGCCGCCGTGTGGATGACCGCCCTCGGCTCGTCGGTCACGCTCCTTAGCAGGGACGACCGGCTGCTCACTCGCGTCGAACCGTTCGCGAGCGAGATCGTGCTCAAGGCTCTGCGGGATCTGGGGGTCGATGTACGGGTCGGGGTCGCGGTGACCGGGTGTCGTCGCGACGACGCGAAGGACACCGGCCTCGGGCGCGTCCACGGTGGCACTGTGGTCGTCTCGACCGACAGCGGCGACATCACCGGCGACGAGATCCTCGTTGCTGTGGGTCGACGCCCTCGTTTCGACGACATCGGCCTCGACGCGGTCGGTCTCGACGCAGACAAGGCGCGCGCCGGCGACGTACCGTCCTGGCTCGTCCTCGTCGGCGACTCCAGCGGCGAGGCGCCGCTGACGCACTGGGGCAAGTACCGCGCCCGCGTCCTCGGCGAGCAGATCGCCGCGAGGGCGACGGGTCGTACGGAGGTGCAGCCGCCCGAGGACGTACCCGTCCCGCAGGTCATCTTCACCGACCCCCAGGTCGCCGCCGTCGGCCTCACCGAAGCCGAAGCGCGCGCCAAGCACATCGACGTCGAGGTGTCGCTCGTACCGTGGTCGGCCGCCTCAGGGGCCGCGCTCCTGCGCGACGACGTCGAGGGTGGCGCCCAGCTGGTCGTCGATCGCGCCACGCGCCGGGTCGTCGGTGCCACGTTCGTCGGCCCCGAAGCCGGCGAGCTTCTCCATTCGGCGACGATCGCGATCACCGGCCGTGTTCCGATCGACGTGCTGCGCCATGCCGTACCCAGCTACCCCACCGCCAGCGAACTGTGGCTACGACTGATCGAGCAGCTGCCGTACGAGCTCCTCCACCCGAAGAGCTAGCCGCTGACTCAGAGGCGAGCCACCACGTTCTCGGGCTCCTCACCCGCGAGGAGGTGCTCGAGCTGGCTCCGTACGAGCGCGGCCACTCTCGGGTACGTGGCATCGGTGTTGCCGCCCTGATGCGCGGTGATGATCGTGTTCGGCGTGTGCCACAACGGGTGGTCGCTGGGCAGCGGCTCAGGGTCGGTCACGTCGAGCGCAGCGCGCAGGCGGCCTGTTTGGAGCTCGGCCACCAGCGCGTCCGTGTCGACCACCGAGCCGCGCGCGACGTTGATCACGAGCGCACCGTCCGGAAGCGTTGCGAGGGTCGTCGCGTTGAGGAGATGGTGGGTGGACTCAGACCCCGGCACAGTCAGTACGACGATGTCGGCCTCGCGCAGCAGCGGTACGAGCTCGTCGATGCCGTGGACGGCGTCACGGGCTGTACGGGCGACCTGCGTGATCTCGACCTCGAACGGGAGCAGGCGATCGACGACCGCCTGCGCGACCGAACCGGCACCGACCACCAGCACGCGCCGGTCGGCCAGCGACGAGAGCTCGGGGTTGTACCAGCGGCCCTCGTTCTGCGCCACGAAAGCGTCGGCCAGTCCCCGCTGCGACGCGAGGATCAGCGCGAGCGCCAGCTCCGACGTACCGGTCGAGTGCACGCCGCGCCCGTTGCACAGGATGATGCCCGGCGGTACCCGCGGGATCGCGTGCTCGAACCCGGCGGACGGCAGCATCACGTACTCGAGGTTCGGCGCCTCGTACAGCCGCACCCACCGATCGGGTGCGGCCCAGTAGTGGCCGATCTGTACGACCCGTACGCGCTCGGCGACGTCCGGCGGTAAGGGACTCAGCAGGTCCCACAGCACAAGCTCCACGCGGTCGCTCAGGTCGGCCAGTCTGTCGAGCAACTCCTGGTCGGGCACGGTCACCGTCAGCACGGCACCGAGTCTCCCACGACAGGTTGGCCTGCGCCGGAAGGCGTCACCACCCGGAGGTGCCGGGATAACCCTTGAACGGGCCGATGATCTCGGAGGTGATCCAGCCGCCGTAGAAGCTGCCGGGCTGCGGAACCACGCGCTCGTCGTCGACGTAGCAGGCGTCGGTCATCCCCGCGTACAGGGCGAGGTGATCGGTCAGCATGGCGAAAGCCGGCGCGGGCGACGGGTAGTACCAGGCGGCTCGGTGAGCGATGCGCGTTCTGGTGACCAGGTCGAAATAGGCCGCCTGCCCCCCTTTCCACTCGCAGTAGGAGCTGCCGTCCGCTGGCCGCAAGGAGCCGGCGATGAACGCTGTGATCGGCAGGTAGTAGGTCGGGGGATGGCTGGTCTCGAGCACTTGCCACGACGACGACGTCTCGCAGATCGTCTCGCCCCCGAGCACCACCCGGATCGCGCGGTCGCAGTGCCGTACGGAGCCGGGTCGCGGGTAGTCCCAGACAGACTCCTGCCCTGGCCCCACGGGATCTGGTGCTGGACGTGTCATAACTCGAGGCTAGGGCACACCGGCAAAGGTCCGGTCAGCGGGCGGTACGGAGGATGCCGCTCTCGACGAGTCCGACGATCTCGGCGACGACCTCGTCGGGGGGGTCGAGGGCGTCGAGAGTGGGCAGCGATCCCTTGGTGGAGTCGAATGACCGCCACATGTCCGTGGCGGCTATCCGGTCCGAGAAGGGATGGTCGCTGCGGTCGCGGACCCGTTCCAGACAGACCTCGAGCGGGGGCAGCAGCAGCGCGTAGTGGAAGGCTCGGCCGGCGGCCATGGCGAACAAGGCTGCGTACAGGGGCCACAGCACGCCGCCGTACACCACGGTGAACCGCTCGGCCAGCGCTTTGGCGACTGTCGACTTGCCGGCGCCCGGTGGCCCGCTGACCACGATCACCTCACCCACGGTCGTCGGTACCGTCATCGCCGCCTTCGGGCTGAGGTTGGCCCTCGACTGATCCTCATTTCGGTACCCGCGTCGGCACGAAACCCCGTAATCCG
>DAIPZP010000231.1:0-3292 GCA_036782155.1 Propionibacteriaceae bacterium | reverse complement strand
GCGGTGAGCTTTCCGGCATAGTCGACCTGGCAGCGAGCGATCACGAGGCGCACCAGGACAACCTATCCCGGGGACCGTCCGATGTCCGCAGGGTCGGGGGTGGGTGCGACGACCTGCCCGGTATCGTCTGAGGCATGGCCCGGCGTCCCAGCAAGCACCTGCGCGCTCCCCGGCCGCTCGGAGCCGGGCACGCGACGAGCGTCGAGAAGATCGACGGGCGCTGGATCGTACGGAGCGTCCCGGGCGCCGCAGCGACCAAGCCGTACCGCTGCCCCGGCTGCGATCATCCCGTGGCTCCCGGAACCCCGCACGTGGTGGCCTGGCCCAGCGCCCCGGAGCTCGGACTCGAGCGTGCCGTCGACGCTCGCCGGCACTGGCACACGTCCTGCTGGGAGCGCCGCCGATGAGCCTTGCGGTCACGAGGGTCGGCGAGGAGCCCATCTCGTACGTCTTCCTGCACGGTCTGCTCGGCCAGGGGAAGAACTGGTCGACGATCGCCAAGGCCCTGCTCCCCTCTGGGAGCCTGCTCGTCGATCTCCCTAATCACGGACGGTCGCCCTGGTCGGAGGATGTGTCGTACGAAAGCATGGCCGAGGCGGTCATCGACCTCCTGCGCGAGGTCGAGGCGCCCGCGCCCGTGACCCTGGTCGGTCACTCGATGGGCGGCAAGGTGGCGATGCTTGTAGCCCTCGCGGCGCCGGAGCTGGTCGGTCGGCTCGCCGTCGTCGACATCTCCCCCGCTGAGCGCAACGCAGGAGAGTTCGTCCGATATCTCGACGCGATGCTGGCGATGGATCTGTCCCGGATCGCGACGCGCGCAGACGCGGACGCTCAGCTCGTCTCCGCGGCTCCCGACCCGGTGGTGCGCGGCTTCCTGCTTCAGGGTCTGCAGCGCACCGCTGCCGGTTGGGCGTGGCAGCCGAACCTCCATGGCCTGCGGCGCGGGCTCTCGCGCATCGGGGGCTGGCCGACGGTGAGCGGGACCTACGACGGGCCCGTCCTGTGGCTGGGCGGTGAGCGTTCGGACTACGTGAGCCGCGACCAGCTGCCGGCGATGCGCGCGCTGTTCCCGCGGGTACGGCTCGTCGTGGTCAAGGGCGCCGGGCACTGGGTGCACGCCGACCAGCCAGCCGTCGTGGCCGAGACCATCCGCCACTGGGTCGCGGCGACGGGCTGAGGCTCAGCCGACGGTCACCGACAGGATCTTGGCGGGGTTCTTCGGCTTGCCGCCCCCCGCCGAGTTCGAGCCGTCCTGCCCATCCGCGGCAATCTTCGCGATGACCGCGATTCCCGCGGCGTCCATGTGCCCGAAGACGGTGTACTTCGGTGGCAGGCCGGTGTCGGCGTACACGAGGAAGAACTGTGACCCGTTCGTATTCGTCCCCGCGTTCGCCATGGCGACGGTTCCCGCCGGGAACGTGTCGGTGGAGTACGTCTCATCGCGGAACGTGTATCCCGGGCCACCCGTGCCAGTGCCCGTCGGGTCACCGCACTGCAGCAGGAACAGCCCGCTGGTGACGAGTCGATGGCACGACGTGGCGTCGAAGTACTTCTGCTCGGCCAGCGACAGGAACGAGTTGATCGTGCAGGGGGTCTTCGACCGGTCCATGGTGATCGTGATCGGGCCCTCGTTGGTCTGGATCACCGCCGCGACCTTTCCGGTCGCCGGTACGTTGTTGCCGTTCGGCGGATCGACCGGCTTAGCGGGGGTGGACGCCGTGACGTACGTGCAGTTGACGGTGCCGGGAGAGGCCGCGGCGACGCTCACCTTGGATGTCGTACGCGTCGAGGACGTGCCTGTGGTGGTCGTCGACGCACACGCCGACAGCAGGGCCGCACCGACGAGAATCACGAGAGCTTTATGAATCACCCGGTCAGCCTGCCACAGCAGGTTCGCCCGGAGGCGGCCGACGTGCCGTCCACGCTAGGGTCGATGACATGGTCCATCTCACCCGCATCTACACCCGCACCGGCGACGGCGGCAGCACGCGGCTGGTCGACAACACGCTCGTGGCGAAGACGGATTCCCGCGTCGAGGCGTACGGAACGGTGGACGAGCTGAACTCCGCCATCGGTGTCGCCGTGGCGGCGGGTGACCTGACGCGGTCGATGCTCGACGCGCTGCGCATCATCCAGAACGAGCTCTTCGACCTTGGCTGCGACCTCGCGACGCCGCTCGACCCGGATGCGACCACAGAACCCCTGCGCATCATCCCGACCAGCATCGAACGGCTCGAGAGCTGGTGCGACGACTTCATGTCGGGCCTCGCCGAGCTGAACTCGTTCGTCCTGCCCGGCGGAAGCGTTGGCGCTGCCCACCTGCACGTCTGTCGCACGATCTGTCGCCGCGCCGAGCGGAGCGCGTGGCATGCCGCGAACGAGTTCGGTACGGACACGCCTGGAGGTGTGAGCGCGCTCGCAGTCACCTACCTGAACAGGCTCTCGGATCTGCTCTTCATCCTGGCCCGGGTGGCCAACCGTCGCGACGGGGACACGCTCTGGGTGCCGGGCGCCGATCGTCGGCCCACCCCGCCACCGCTGAGCGAGTAGCTCACTGGGATCGCTGGTACCCACCGCGCCCTGGAGGGGCGCCTTCGAACCACGACAAGAGACCCGTGAGCTCCTGGCTGCCCAGCGCGATCTCCACCGACGGCGCGTCGCTGTCGGCCACGACGAGGCTGATGATGCGTTGCCCCTCGTACAGCGACAAGGTCTCGCGTGCTGACGGCGTGCGCTGGTCCGCGATCGCGGTGCTGCCGCGATGGAACCGCAGCCGCGGTGTGATGGACAGCCCGAACACGCGGTGCCACTCGAGCCAGTCGCCGGAGTAGCGCGCGACTCCCAGCACCCAGCCTCGCCCGGTCACCCGGGTGTCGAGTCGTGCGGAACAGTCGAACGTGCCGCCCTGCCGGCCCAGCCAACGGCGCCGCCCGAAGACCCAAATGAGCCAGAGAAGAACGAGGACCAGGGCCCCGAGGAGTACTGCCTCGGTGTCCCCCAGCAAGCCCATGGCGTGACTGTACTAGGTCGTCTGCCGCCACCCGTCGGCCTGTTCGGACAGCGACCGGACCGGCATCGCCACGAGCGTGGAGAAGTCGTCAGGCGGTCAGGTGAACGGCTCTGACCTGGGCCTGCGCGCGCTGATAGTGCCGTAAGACCTCGTCGTTGACCTCACCAGCATCGAGAGCCTTCTGCGCGTCGCGGAGCTCATGCTCGGCCTCTTGGAGCGAGATCTCATGCGCCAGCTGAGCGAACGGGGAGATCAGAGCGACGCGCGTCGGTGTCACCGACA
>DAIPZP010000230.1:0-3307 GCA_036782155.1 Propionibacteriaceae bacterium | reverse complement strand
CGCACCATCTCCTGCGCGCTCGGCAGCCAGACGCGGGTGCCACGAAGATCGAGCCGATGCCGTACTCCGTCGTCCAGCGGACTGAACCCGTTCGCACCCAGCCAGCCGCGTGACGGCCGCTGGCAGGTGCCACGCTCGGACGACGCAGCGTCGATCGCGTTGATGTTGCGCTGGTCGACGAGCTTCGCCGCGAGCCGCTGAATGGCCTGCTTGCCGAGCCCGTGCTGCGGATGGGCGCCCTCCACGTACAGCGCGAGCAGCGCCGCAGCGTCCGCGTTCGCGCCGCGGGCCAGCGGGTGACGGCGCGGCACGTACAGGGCGGGCGTGACGAGGACGTACGCCATCGGCTCGCCCGACACGTACACGCCGACGCCGCAGAAGCCCCACTCGTCGTCGCCCGCATCGGCCCAGGCGCGGTCCTTGATGAGGCGCTCCATCTCCTTGCACGTCGCGCAGAGCGGCAGCGAGTCGAGGTCGGAAGCGTGCAGCAGCCGGAATCGACGGCCGGTGAACGACCTCGGCGTACGGTTCATCTGATCCCTGCTGACGACTGGTGGTGGGTGCTGCCCGTGGCGATTCGATCGTACCGACCATCGCCGACCTACGGCAGACTAGGCCGGGTGAGTCTTGAGCAGCCCAGACGCGACACCCGCCTCGACCGTTACGTCGAGGCGTACGCCGAGCGCACGCACGGTCTCAAGGTGTCCGCTGTACGAGCTCTCTTCTCCGTCGCCAACCGCCCCGAGGTCGTCTCGCTGGCCGGTGGCATGCCCAACATCTCCGACCTCCCGCTCGACATCATCGGCTCCAAGATCGGCGAGCTGATCGCCACGCGCGGCACGCAGGCGATGCAGTACGGGTCGGGGCAGGGCGAGGAGATGATCCGCGAGCAGATCTGCGAGGTGATGAGCCTCGAAGGGATCACCGGCCACCCCGACGACGTGACCGTCACCACCGGCTCGCAGCAAGCGCTTGACCTTGTCACACGCACATTCATCGACCCGGGCGACGTGATCCTCGCCGAGGCGCCCTCGTACGTGGGGGCGCTGGGCACGTTCGCGTCGTACCAGGCGAGGGTCGTCCACATCTCCATGGATTCCGACGGGATCCTGCCCGAGGCGCTGCTCGGCGCGATCCAAACGCTTCGCTCGCAGGGCCGACGCGTGAAGTTCCTCTACACGATCCCCAACTTCAACAACCCTTCGGGCGTGCTCACCTCACTCGAGCGTCGTCACGAGATCGCCCGCATCTGTCGCGAGGAGGGCCTGCTGGTCGTCGAGGACAACCCGTACGGCCTGCTGAGCCTCGACGCCGACCCGATACCGGCGATCCGGTCGTTCGATGCCGACAACGTCGTCTACCTGGGGTCGTTCTCGAAGACGTTCGCGCCGGGCTTCCGCGTCGGCTGGGCGCTCGCGCCGCACGCCGTCCGAGAGAAGCTCGTGATCGCGCAGGAGTCGGCGACGCTGTGCCCGCCGGTGTTCAGCCAGTTCGTGATCTCGACGTACCTGTCCACCTGGGACTGGAAGTCGCAGATCACGGTCTTCAAGGACATGTACCGCGCGCGCCGCGACGCGATGCTCGATGGCCTCGAGGCGCACATGCCGGAAGGTACGACCTGGACGCGGCCCAAGGGTGGCTTCTTCGTCTGGGTGACGCTGCCGGAGGGCCTCGACTCGCAGGCGTTGCTGCCGCGTGCAGTGACGAACAGGGTCGCGTACGTTCCGGGCACCGCCTTCTACGCCGATGGACTCGGCAGCCGGAACATGCGGTTGTCGTACTGCTTCCCGACACCCGAGCGCATCCTCGAGGGGACGCGCCGCTTGGGCGAGGTCCTCGACGCTGAGCTCGAGATCCACTCGATGTTCGGTATCGACTCGACGCCGCATCCCCACGATTTCGCCGCGGGCCCTGGGCCCGACGTCTCATAGGAGCCAACTGCCATGACAGGTGAACTGGTCGTCGTCCTCGCCGGAGGGCTGTCGCACGAGCGTGAAGTCTCGTTGCGATCCGGACGCCGAGCTGCGCAGTCGCTGCGCGACGTGGGGCTCGAGGTTCTCGAGCTCGACGTGTCCGGCTCGCTGCTGGAGAAGCTCGAGGAGCTGGGCAAGCCCGTCGTCGTCCCGCTGCTCCACGGCGGTGCCGGCGAGGACGGGGCGCTGCGTCAGGCGCTCGAGCTGGTCGACGTCCCGTACGTCGGCAGCACGTCCACGTCCGCCCGGGTGGCGTTCGACAAGGCGATCGCCACGCCGCGTGTGGCCGGGGCTGGCTGGGCGACGCCCACGCAGATCGCGCTCCCGGACGACATGTTCCGTGAGCTTGGAGCGCCGACGCTCGTCAAGGCCCTCGCCCGGCACCTCGGGTTCCCGATGATGGTCAAGCCCGCCCGCAGCGGGTCGGCGCTGGGCTGCGCGAAGGTCGAGCGGATCGAGGACCTGCCGGCCGCGATGGTGCAGGCGTACGCGTACGGCGGTGTGGCCGTCGTCGAGCGGTTCATCACGGGCATTGAGGTGGCGGTCCCGGTGATCGACACCGGCAGCGGGCCGGTGGCGCTCCCGGCGGTCGAGATCCGGCCGGACTCGGGTGTGTACGACTACACGGCGCGGTACACGGCGGGTGCGACGCGCTTCCTGGCGCCGGCGGAGCTCGACGAGGAGGTCGCCCAACGGTGCGCCCAGCTCGCCATCGGGGCGCACCGGGCGTTGGGGCTCCGCGACCTTTCTCGTACGGACATGATCGTGGGCGCCGACGGTACGCCGATGTTCCTCGAGGCCAACGTCGCGCCGGGGATGACCGAGACCTCGACGATGCCGCTGTCGATGGAGGCGGCGGGGTTGGACCTCGGCCACGTGCTCTCCGAGCTGATCTCGCTCGCGCGGCAGCGGGGAGCCGAGGCGTAGCGGATGGGCGAGTCGCCCGTACGGTCCCCTTGGGTGCCGCGGCTGATCGTCGCGGTCGGCGTCGTGGCCGCGCTGATCATGGGCTGGCTAGGACTGTGGCAAGCGCAGGTGTTCGTCGACCAGGGCAAGTCGGCGGCCGCGGTCATCACCGGCGAGCCGGTACGTGCGCTCGATGCGTCGGTGACCGGCGACAACATCGGCTACCTCTGGGGGCACACCGTGTCGGTGAGCGGTCACTATCTGCCCGGCCAGCAGGTGCTCGTCGTGGGTGCGGACGGTGCGGGACGCGTGGTGACGGCGTTCCTGCTGGCCGACGGCCGGGTCGTGGCGATCGCGCGGGGGGTCGGGAGTGGCCACGAAGTGCCCCCGAGCGGCGAGCTCACGCAGAGCGGGGTGTTCCTGCCGAC
>DAIPZP010000229.1:0-3326 GCA_036782155.1 Propionibacteriaceae bacterium | reverse complement strand
GACGAGCGCGACCACTGGGACAGGCTGCGCGACACCAGCAAGGGCCATCACCTCGCCCTCGAGCTGCGGATCAGCCTGGTTGTCCTGTTCGGCCTCGGCGCTGTCGCCACGCTGATGCACGTCTCAGTGCTGCTCGCGGGCTTCGCGACCGGTCTCGCGGTCTCCTACGCGGGGGAGCCCCACCGACTCGCGAGGCAGCTGTTCGGAGTCGCCGAGGGGTTCCTGGCACCGCTCTATTTCGTCTGGCTCGGCGCATCCTTGTCCATCGCGTCACTGATCAAGGACCCGCGCCTCATCCTGCTCGGCCTCGCGCTGGGCGTCGGAGCCGTGCTCGTACATCTCGCGCTCGCCGTCTCACGTCAGCACCCGTTGTGGTCGATCTCGACCTCGGCTCAGCTCGGCGTGCCCATGGCGGCCGCCACGATCGGTGCCAGCAACGGGTTGCTCGGCGCCGGTGAGCCCGCGGCCTTGGTTCTCGGAGCGCTGGTCACCATCGGTGCTCTCGCCGCTGCCACTGCGCTCGCCGCGAAGCGGCCCGCCTACCACGATCAGGAGACGGCGCCGGCTGAGGCTGACACGCCTGCCTCGGGCTAGAGCTTCCGCACGTACCGGTCGCCGTCGGCGGTGAAGCCCATGGACTCGAGGAACCGGCGGTGCGTGTCGGTGGCGGCACGCGCCGCGATTTCATGAAGGCCAGCCGAGCGGAGGGGTCGGGAGCCGCCCTGTTCGTACAGCCACCTCCCCAGCCTGCTGTCCCGGAACGCCGGCAGGACGTAGTCGAGGTGCACGTTGAGGCGGTCGTCCTGGCGGCTTCCCAGGAGTGCGCCGGCGGGCATGCCGTCGCGCATGTAGACGTACGCCACGTCGTTCGGCACGGTCTCGGTGAAGTCCGGCTGCGACTTGCGGATGTCCGGCATGTGGCCTGACAGGAAATCGATGAGGAACGGTGATTTCGGCTCCACCGGCAGGAGGCCGAACTCGTGCGAGGTCGTGAACTCCCGGTACAGGTGCCAGGCGTGGATGCCGACGATGATGAGGTTCGTGAGGAGTACGGGCCAGGCATGGATCATCAGCCCGTACACAGCCGTGATGATGGCGCCACCCACCGACACCAGCCGCAGGGGCACGATGCGGCGCATGGTGAACGACAGCACCACCAGGACGCTGCCGGCGTAGCCGATGAGCTCGACCATCGTCGGTGACATGACGGCATCGTACGGGCAGGCGGTCGGCATTGCCTCAGCGATGAGAGTCCTGACGCTTGATACGCCCCAGGATCGTCGCGAGTCCGACGAGCGCGATGGCATTGACGCCGACGATCAGCCCGATCGCCCAAGCCGGGCTGTGTTCGTATGCGACACCCAGCGCGGCACCGGCCACGAGGAGCCCTAGGCCGCGAACCAGCGCGAGCCACCCGAACGCAGGGGCGCGGCTGGCCGAGGGCACGAGGTCACTCACGACGGCTTTGACGGTCGAGTCGAGCACACCGTTGACCACACCCCAGATGGCGACGCCGACCCATAGGAGGACCAGGTTCGTCGTGAACGCGATCGCCGAGAGCGCGGCGGCCATGGGAACCGCCAAGAGCACCCGCGGACCGTACGAGTCGTAGAGGCGCCCCACGAGGAACCCGCTCACCCCGTCGACCGCCATCGCGACCGCGAAGAGCAGGGGGATCGTGGCGTCGGCCGCCAGGTGCTGGTGGAGAGCGTGGAACGCGAGCAGGGGGAACGAGGCGACACCAGCGGAGAGGACGGCGACCGTCGCAACGTACTGCCAGAACGTACGGGGCAGGCCCGGACGGGCGATCGATGTTGCCGCAGGGGTGGGGGCCGGGTCCGAATCGTCGGCGGACGTCTCGTAGTCGCGAGGGTCCGGCACCCGGGAGCGAAGCCAGATGAGCATTCCGAGGAGCACGACGCCGGGAACGGCGAGGATCCCGAAGGCCAGGCGATAGTCGCCGTCGTGCCAGCTCAGGATCGCGGCGAGCAGCAACGGTCCCAGCAGGGCGCCGGTCTGGTCCAGGGCCTGATGCACCCCGAATGCGCTGCCGCGGCCGGTCTTGGCGGCTGCGTACGACAGGAGCGTGTCCTTGGCAGGAGACCGTACGGCCTTGCCGAGCCGCTCGGTCCCGTACAGGATCAGCGCCGGGGTGAGCACTCCGGTGACGCCGATCAGCGGCACGCTCAGCACGGTCAGCGCGTACCCGAGGATCGTCCAGGTCCAGTAGCGGCGGGTGCGGCCAACGGCGTAGCCCGTGAAGACCCGCAGCCCGTAGCCGATGAACTCCCCAGCACCCGCCACGACGCCGACGACGGTCGCGGACGCGCCGAGCGTGGCCAGGTAGGGCCCGATGATGCTGCGCGCACCCTCGTAGACCATGTCCGCGAGCAGGCTGACGAAACCGAAGGCGACGACGAAGTGCCACGGGCGCATCAGCCTCCGCGCCCTTGCCGGGGTCGGCAGCGGGGGATCGCTCGGGCTCATGGCCGCATGCTAGTGACGCGGTGTGCTCGTCGTCCCCGGCGAGCGATCCGGCCCACCGGGGACGACGTGGTGTCAGCGGGCCTTGCCGGCGGCGGTGGCCTCGGGGACCTCGACGAGTCGTCCGGTGTGGACGTCATAGATGTAGCCGTACACGGGGATGGAGCCCGGCACGAGCGGGTGGTTGCGGATGCGGGTCACGTCCTCGACGACGCTCGTCGCGTTGTCGGAGATGGTGAGCCAGTCGACGTAGCGGGCCTCGGCCGATCCAGGGCCGGTACCGACGTCGGTGAAGCCGCCTTCGCCCAGCGCCGCCGTCTCCAGGCTGCTGGCGAGGAGGCCACGGATCACGTCGTCGGTGAACAGCTCCATGCCGCAGTCGGTGTGGTGGATGACGAACCACTCTCTCGTGCCGAGGAGCTTGTACGAGATGACGAGCGAGCGGATCGCGTCGTCGCTCGCCCGGCCGCCGGCGTTGCGGATGACGTGGGCGTCGCCTTCGCTCAACCCGGCGTAGCCGGCAGGGTCGAGGCGGGCGTCCATGCAGGTGAGGATCGCGAACCGGCGCGCGGGCGGCAGGGCCAGGGAGGCCTTGTCGCCGAAGCTGGCTGCGTACGACTCGTTAGCGCTGAGAACTTCGGACAGTACGGACATGGTGGTGCCTTTCGAGAGTGGGGAGCCGGCACAGCCCTGTCGTGGCGTCGCCGGGGGAGGGACGGACGGCGCTCGGTGCGCCGCCAGCGGTGGTCTCACATGCTCGGACAGGACCCGGCTGACACGTACGCGAGATCCACCACGCGGCGCCGCGTGAGCGGGGGAGTCAGCATGGCTGGAGACTAACG
>DAIPZP010000228.1:0-3333 GCA_036782155.1 Propionibacteriaceae bacterium | reverse complement strand
GTGGATCGGCGTCATCACCCACTCGTACGACAGGGGCACGGGCCGCACGGCGTCGTCGATGAGCACGGTCGGTCGGCCCGTACGGCGCGTGAGGTCGGCCCGCAGGGAGGCGGTGTCGCCCAGCGTCGCCGACATGAGCAGGAACTGCACCCGGGACAATTCGAGCAGCGGAACCTGCCACGCCCATCCCCGGTGTGCGTCGCCGTAGTAGTGGAACTCGTCCATGACGACGCTGGCGACGTCGGCGTCGGGCCCTTGACGCAGCGCCATGTTGGCCAGGATCTCGGCGGTGCAGCAGATGATCGGCGCGTCCGGGTTCACCGATCCGTCACCGGTCAGCATCCCCACCCGCTCGGCGCCGAACGCGTCCACCATCGCGAAGAACTTCTCGCTGACAAGGGCTTTGATGGGAGCCGTGTAGTACGTACGCCCCGCTCGCCGCGGCGGCTGGTGCTCGCGGCGCTCGCGCCCCCCCTCTCGGGGGCCGCCGGCGGCGACCGTCGCCAGGTGCAGCGCCGTGGCCACGAGTGACTTCCCTGAACCGGTCGGCGTCGCCAGCACCACGTTGGCGCCGCTCAGCAGCTCGAGGATCGACTCGTCCTGATGTGGGTAGGGAACCAGCCCCTGATCCGCGACCCAGGACGAGAACGCCGCGTACACCTCGTCGGTGCCGTCGAGGCCCGCGTCGAGCAGGTCGCCGAGCGAGCTCATGAAGCCGGCGGTCTCCACGGGCCGACGCGCTGTGCCTCGCTCGTGTAGTTGCGTGCGCGATCGCGCAGGAAGCCGAGGTCGCCGGAGCCGAGCACGTCGGACAGCAGCGACGAGTCGGTCACCACGGCGTACGCGCCCGCGTTGAGCCACTGCGTGACCCCGTACGGGCTGGAGCCGCCCACGATCAGGGGACAGCCTCCGGCTGCGGCGACCGCGTACGGCGCGTAGTTCGTGCCCAGCACCTCTGCCGGGTGGACGAGGATCCCGGCCGCGCCGAACGTGGCGGCGGTGGCGATCTCGGCGGGGGTCAGGGCTCCGGCGAAGAGCGGCAGTGATCGGCGAGCCGCCGCCTGGGCGAGCACCTTCGTACCGATCGGCGCCATCACGTAGGTCGCACCCGCCGACTGGGCCTTTGTCAGGTCGTCGGCGGTACGAACGCCGTGCACGCCGATCTCGACACGCCCGCCAAGGACCGTGGTCAGTCGCCCGATGATGTCGAGGTCGGCCAGATCGACGGTGAGGGCCCCGAAGCCCTCCTCGGCGAGGATCGATGCAGTCGCGACCGTCCGCGGCGTCACGCCAGCGGGGAAGGAGGCGATGAGGCGGGTCTCCGCGAGCACCTCGAGGGGGCCGCCGTCAGTCATGGGTGACATCTTGCCGCACTCGGCGCAGCATCCGCGTCACGCGGAGCGCCGGCGGCGGCCGAAGTCGCTACCGAAGCCACGACGCTCACCGGGTAGGAGGTCGTGGCGGCTCCAGGCGAGCAGCCAGAGCACGCCCAGCGCGATGAACGCGCCCACGCCGACGATGCCGAGGACCACGCCGACGGCGGCAGCCGGAGTGGTCGCGTTTTGGAGCGCCAACGCCCCAGAGGACTGGACCGCTGTGGGCGTGGAGCTGGCCGGCGCGACCGAGGCGGTAACTGACGCCGTGGGGATGGACGGACTGGCGACCACCGACGGGGTGGCGGCGGCCGTGACCGACGCCTGGAAGGTGGCGCGGGCGGCGGCGAAGCGGTTGTCACCGGCGTACGAGACGGTCACGGTCAGCTTCGACGGCTGCCCGGTCGCCGGCAGGCCGAGGTTGGCCGTGAACGCACCACCCGCATCCGTGACGCCGAGGGCCGAGGTGCCGCCGAAGTCGCAGGTGATGTCCACGCGCGCCGAGTCGATCGGGACGCCCGAGGAAGTCAGCGTGCCGGACACCGCGAGCACCGAGCCGGCCGCTACGGGGTTGGGGGAGAGCTGCGCGGTGATGACCGTGGTCGGAGCGGCCGTCGTGGCCGGCGCGGGCGGACCTCCCGCGAAGCGTTGCGTCGCGGAGGCCGGACGGTTGGTCTTGTCGCCGCCGAATGTCGCCGTGACCACGTGCGTGCCGGGGTTGGGCAGCTGCGTCGAGGTCGAGTAGCTCCCGTCGCCGCCGGTGGGCACATGGCCGAGGTCCTGCGTGTCGAGGGTGACGATGATGTCGGCCCCCGAGATCGGCTGACCGCCAGCAGTCAGGCTGCCGGAGATGTTGAGGGTGTTCCCGCTTCCGGAGGCGGAGATCGTCAGCACGGACTGCTGATTCGGAGCCTGGGGGACAGTGGCCTCCGCCCGTCCGGGGAGGAGCCAGCACATCATGACGAGCGCCCAGGCCGTGGCTGCGAGGGCGAACCCCCACAGTTTCCTGAGACTCCTCATGGACTGTTTCCCCCTTCTTGGCGCCGCAGAGCGGTCGCCGACGTGTCCACCATCGAACCGATAAGGGATTGTACGGTCAAGCGGGCGCCGGGGCGCTATCGACCCGCACTTGACGCCTTGCGGGTTCCTGAGGTTAAACTGAGAAAGTCTCAGCCTTTGGGGGGCTGACGTTTCCTGGGAGTTCTACATGACCGGTCATGCACGCCGCAGCGCAGGCGTGAGCGCTGCGCCCGTCGGCGTGGCCTCGGCCGCGAAGCGAGCGGTGGATCTGGCTCAGGTCCCGAGCGGGTTGCGCAGGCGGCCCTTCGCCATCAGTGCAGTTGCCGTGGCGACGGCATTCTGCGCAGGGCTCGTACTCACCGCATCCGCCCCCGTCGGCCAGAGCGCCGTTGCCGCACCCCTGTCGGCGACGGCCACCCTGAGCCGGGACGTCGACACGCTCAGCCGGGGAAGCATCGACCGTGAGGCGCTCATCCCGGTGAGCGCGTCGGCGTCCCCCGATGGAGCCGAGACCACGGCAGCACCAGCGCCGACCGTGCTGTACGTCGTCAGCGCCGCCTACCTGCGCGCCGAGCCGTCGGCGTCCGCGTCCGTGCTCACCACCCTCGCCGCCGGCGCACAGGTGACGGCGGTCGGCGATTCAGCCGGCGGCTGGCAGCAGGTCACGGCGGGAACGCAGACCGGGTATGTGAAGAGCGCGTTGCTGACCACCACGGCGCCCACGAAGAAGGCCGTCACGTCGAATGCGGCCGCGGCGTCGTCGGCGTACCCGGCATGTGCGTCCGGATCGGCGGTCGAGGCAGGTCTGGTCGCGAACACGATCCTCGTGCACCGGGCCGTGTGCGCCACGTTCCCGGACATCAGCGCCTACGGCGGGATAGGCGGCGGCAGCGAGCACGCCAGCGGCAAGGCCCTCGACATCATGACGTCAGGCGCCCGC
>DAIPZP010000227.1:0-3384 GCA_036782155.1 Propionibacteriaceae bacterium | reverse complement strand
GTGCGCTCTCCTGTGTCCGGGAAGGCGGAGCCGATGAGTCCCCAGTACGGGACGTCGCAGGCCGTGTACGAGATCCCCCACAGGAAGAACACGACACCGAAGAAGACGAGCTTGCCTGGCTCACTCGTGTTGGGCACGGAGAACAGAAGCGTCGTCAGCAACGCCACGGGCATGGCCGAGAACAGGATGAACGGGCGCATCTTGCCCCACCGCGTACGGGTCTTGTCGATGATGCTGCCCATCACTGGGTCGCTCACTGCGTCGAAGATCTTCGTGGTAGCGAGGATGCCCGTGACGACCGCCATGCCGGCGACGCTGATGTGGGCGTACTGCAGGAGATAGACGAGGATGAACGTCGTCACCGTGGTGAGGATGAAGTTCTGCCCGAAGCCGGCGATGACGACCGAGACGTGCTGCCGGCGCTCGCTCACCGGCGAGCTGACGAGGTCCATCACCGCTCCAGCATGATGGTCTTGATCTCGAAAGGCCCGAACGGCACGCGATCGAGATCCAGTTCGCCGGTACGACGCTCGAGCAGGTCGGTCTCATGGACGCCGCCGTGGTCGAGAGACGTGGCCACCGACGTCGTCGTGCTTCGCCCGAGGCTCTCGTACAGCCTCAGGATCACGCCGTTCCCGTCCTCGGCGACCTTCACCGTGTCGACGATCACGCCGGGATCGCTGCTCGACACGACGCTGTCGAAGCCCGCGCCCTCCACGATCGTCAGCGGGTTGTTCAGCCGGTAACCCTCCCGGATCACCGTCGCGAGGTCGTCGGGCTCGAAGGGCAGGAACGCGTACGTGAACCGGTGGTCGCCGCGGTCGGCGGTCTTGTCGGGGAACGTCGGCGAGCGCAGCAGGTTGAGGCTGATGAGGCCGTTCTTGGCGCGGTGACCGTACTTGGAGTCGTTGAGCAGCGCGAACCCCCCGTACATGTCCTCGGTCGCGAGCCACTTGTGGGCGCACACCTCGAACTGCGCCTTCTCTTTCGAGTCGCGTTCGGTGGTCGGCCGTGAGATGTGCCCGAACTGGATCTCGCACGTCGCCGTGTCCCCGTACCGCGAGGGCCGGAACTCGGCGCGCAGCATCCGGTGGGTTTCGTGCCAGGAGACGCGAGTGTCGAAGCGTACGAGCGCGCTCCCCTGCTCGAGGACGACGCGCTGTTCGATGGTGCCCTTCGGCAGCGTGTGCACATGGCGCCGCACGACAGTCGGACCGTCCCGGTACGTCTCCGCCTTGGACAGCGGAAGGACCTTCGGGACCTTGCGCACGTAGTCAGGCGAGATGTCCCACGCGTCGAACGGGAACTGGTACGGGTCGTCGTGGAGCACCAGCCTGTTGAGGCCGCCGCCGGCGTGCTCGGCACCCGATGCGTCGCGGCAGGACACGATCTCGCCCGAGTCGGAGAACCGGAGCGTGAGGATGCCGTTGCCGATGGAGTCGCTGGTGATCGCCAGCTTGTCCGAGACATCGACCGGACATAGCGGGCTCGCGGCGTACGGACCGACCTCGGCCCGGTACCAGTGAGCGTCGTGACGGACATGCTCGGTACGGGCGAACGAGGTCAGGGTGAGCGCCGACGGTCCCTTCCCGTCGGACGGCAACCGCGATCCCAGCGTCCCGATGTAGTCGTGCAGCTCCGTCTCGATCCTCGCGTGGGTCTCGCGTGCCTCGCTGTGGACGCGGGCGATGGAGGAGCCGGGGATGATGTCGTGGAACTGGTGGAGCAGCACGTCGCGCCAGTGCTGGGCGAGGGGCACCCGGCTGTCGTCCCCAACGATCACGGCGAGCGCCTCGGCGTTGTGGAGCAGCCGCTCCATCACCCGGTTGCCACGCTTCATGTCGGCCTGGGTGGTGTAGGTGCCCTGGTGCGTCTCGAGGTACAGCTCGCCCACGTGCGTGTGCGGGATCTCGCGTTGCTCGAGGGCGCGGAAGAACTGGTCGGCCGTCGAGAACTCGACTCGCGGCAACCCGTACAGGTCGTGCTCGCGGGCGAGCAGCTCGAGGTGGATCTCACCGGGTCCGCCTCCCCCGTCGCCCGCGCCGTACACCAGCAGTGCGGTGCCGAGGTCGCGCTCGGGGTAGCGACGGACGCCACCCAGGAGCCCGTCAGCCGCGGCCCGGCTGTTGTAGTCACCCTCCGGCGGCATGTGGACGAGCACGCTCGATCCGTCGATCCCCTGCCAGGTGAAGGTGCGGTACGGGAAGCTGTTGGTCTTGTTCCACGAGAGCTTGATCGTCTGGAACCAGTCCATCCCCGACTTGCGGAGGATCTGCGGCAGGTTGCCGTTGTAGCCGAACGTGTCCGGCAGCCAGCAGAGCCGCATGTCCTCGGGGGCGATGCCGAACTCCTCGGTGAGGAATCGTCGCCCCACCAGCGACTGACGCACGAGCGACTCACCGCTGGGCAGGTTGGTGTCCGGCTCTACCCAGAAGGCGCCTTGGAGCTCGATCCGCCCGGCGGCGACCGCCTCCTTGATGCGCTCGAACAGCGCGGGCTGGTGGTGCTTCATCCACCACAGCTGCTGCGGTTGGCTCGTGCCGTAGAGGTAATCCGGGTGCTGGTCGATGGTGTTGAGCGCGCGGATGTACGTCCTGGCTGACTTGCGGCGCGTCTCCCGCAGCGGCCACAACCAGGCCATGTCGAGGTGACCGTGCCCGATCGCCGAGTACGTGAAGTCGCTGGTCGACTGCTGCGCCAGCGGCTCGGCGAGGACGCTCCGAGCGCCCGGGGCGTCACCAGAGACGAAGCGGGAGAACGCCTGCGCGAGGGCTGCCTCGAGACGGCGGGACAGGGCGGGTTCGTTGGTCGACGCGGCAAGCACGACGAGTGTGAGGTAGTCGTAGTACAGGCCGTACGCGTCCTCGTCGCGGGTCACGACGCGCGCCCCGTGATAGACGGCCTTGCCGATCTCGTACAGCAGGACGCCGTTGAAGGCGACGTCGGCGAAGAAGTCGACGTGCCCGGCCGAGAGGTCAAGGCCGGTGATGGGGCGGTACGCCCCGCCGGAATGCGGCAGGTCACCCTGGATCCAGACCGTGCTCACGGAGTCGAGGACCTCGCCGCTGGTGGAGTAGACCAGACCCTCGCCGCGGATGCCGAGCATCACGCGCGGATCGGCCACGCCGTCGGGCACCTCGCCGGTGATGTGCAGCCACGCGCAGTCGAACTTGCGTCCCCAGGCGGTACCGGCCGCGATCGGCCGGAACCCGGAGCGATCGAGCTGCTGGTACGGGATGGGCTCGGGCGACGTCAGGATCTGCGCGTCGAGCTCGGCGACGGTCGTGAAGATCGACCCGCGGATCCGCATCAGCCGCCGGTAGTCGCGAGGTCGCTTCTGCGCCACGCTGACCAGGGTCTTCAGAACCTCGAGCACCGGAACTC
>DAIPZP010000226.1:0-3394 GCA_036782155.1 Propionibacteriaceae bacterium | reverse complement strand
GAGTAACGCAGCCGAAACACAGACACGGCAGGATGTCCGCCATGGACAAGCAGACAGAGTTCGTCTTGCGCTCGATGGAAGAGCGCGACGTACGGTTCGTCCGGCTGTGGTTCACCGATGTCCTCGGATACCTCAAGTCCGTCGCCATCTCTCCCGCCGAAGTCGAAGGTGCCTTCGCGGAGGGAGTCGGGTTCGACGGCTCGGCGATCGAGGGCTTCGCCCGCCGCTACGAGGCGGACATGGTGGCCCATCCGGACCCGTCGACCTTCCAGATCTTGCCGTGGCGCGACCACGCGCAGCCGACAGCTCGCATGTTCTGCGACATCAGCCTCCCTGACGGATCCCCGTCGTACGCGGACCCCCGCTACGTCCTCAAGCGCGCGTTGCGCAAGGCCGGCGACAAGGGCTTCACGTTCTACACGCACCCCGAGGTCGAGTTCTACCTGTTCCAGCCTCCGACCACCGATTTCACGAAGCCTCCCGTACCGCTGGACACCGGCGGCTACTTCGACCACACGACGCTCGGCGAGGGCAGCGACTTCCGGCGCAGCACGATCACGATGCTGGAGCAGATGGGCATCTCGGTGGAGTTCAGCCACCACGAGGGCGGCCCCGGCCAGCACGAGATCGATCTTCGCTATGCCGATGCGCTGACGATGGCCGACAACATCATGACGTTCCGCGTCGTCGTCAAAGAGGTCGCGGCCTCCCAGGGGATCCACGCCTCGTTCATGCCGAAGCCGCTGGCCGATGCGCCGGGTTCGGCGATGCACACCCACGTGTCGCTGTTCGAGGGCGACCGCAACGCATTCTTCGATGCCTCCGCCGAGTACCACCTCTCCAACGTGGCGCGGCAGTTCGTCGCCGGCGTGCTGTACCACGCGGCCGAGATCACGGCCGTGACGAACCAGTGGGTCAACTCGTACGCACGGTTCGCCTACGGCGCCGAGGCCCCCTCGTACATCTGCTGGGGCCGCAACAACCGCTCGGCGATGGTGCGAGTGCCCGCGCTCAAGCCCACGAAGGGCGCGTCAGCACGCGTCGAGGTCCGCACGCTCGACTCCGCCTGCAACCCGTACCTCGCGTACGCGCTGATCCTGGCGGCCGGTCTCAACGGCATCGAGCAGGGCATGGAGCTGCCGCCGGGTGCCGAGGACGACGTGTGGGAGCTCACCGAGGCCGAGCGCCGCGCGATGGGCATCAAGCCGCTCCCGAAGAACCTCGACGAGGCCGTACGGGTGATGGAGCGCTCCGAGCTCGTCGCCGAGACGCTCGGCGAGCACGTCTTCGACTACTTCCTGCGCAACAAGCGGGCGGAGTTCGAGTCGTTCCGCCGCCAGGTCACCCCGTGGGAGCTGCAGCACCTGCTGCCCCAGCTCTGAGCCTCAGCCGAACGGGAACACGTCGGACAGATCGGCGTGCACACCGCTGATCCGTACGCCAGAGGCGACTGCTGACTCCCAGGTGAGGTCCCCCGTCGCGAGGCGGAGGAACGTCAGTGGGTCGGTCTCGACCACGCTCGGCGGCGTACCCCGCGTGTGCGTCGGCCCGTGGCCGTGGGCGACCTGCACCGCTGCGTACGGAGGGACGCGGACCTCGACCGTACGACCCGGCCGTGCGGTGGCCAGCCGTTGCGCCAGCAGACGCGTCGCCAGGGCGACGAGGTCCTTGGACATCGCCAGCGAGGCACGCTCCCCCGCCACGATCAGCCGAGCCAGGCCCAGCTCTGACGGCTCGGCACGTACCTCGATGCCGGCAGCGGCGAGTGTTGCCTGTGCGCTGACCAGCGCCTCTTCGAGCTGGCGGCGGTGGCGCTCGGCGACGGTCATGGGTTGAACGGGCTCCAGCCCTCGACGCGATCCCCGTTCTCGTCGACGTCGTTGAAGCGTGGGTCGTGGTCGAACTCCTTGTTGCGCTCGGCGACCTTCTCGAGCGCATGGGAGGCTTCAGCCTGCGTCGCGTACGGGCCAAGCCGTTCCTCGCTACGACAGCCCTCGTAGGGCTCGACGGCGCGGTGCTTGAGGCACCAGTACCACTCGCCGTGCGCCATGATTCCCTCCTGGCGATGGGTAGGATGCGCGTTCGTGACTCGTGTCGAACCCTACCCGGTGTCCCCCCTGCGTACCGTCCCGTCGTCGATCCAGCGACCGGAGTACGTGGGGAGGCCGGCTCCCAAGCGCTACACCGGTTCACACGTGCAGAGCGCCGAGACGATCGAGAAGATGCGGGTCGCGGGCAAGATCGCGGCGCAGGCCATGTACGAGGCGGCCAAGCACATCGCGCCGGGCGTGACCACCGACGAGCTCGACCGGGTGGCCCATGAGTTCATGTGCGACCACGGGGCGTACCCGTCATCCCTCGACTACCGCGGCTTCCCGAAGTCGATCTGTACGTCGGTGAACGAGGTCATCTGCCACGGCATCCCCGACGCGCGCCCCCTCGAGGAGGGCGACCTGGTGAAGATCGACGTGACGGCGTTCAAGGACGGCGTCCACGGCGACAACTGCGGCACCTTCGGCTGCGGCCACCTCGACGACGCGTCGCGGCTGCTGATGGAACGGACGAAGACGGCGCTGGAGCGTGCCATCAAGGCCGTCGCCCCCGGGCGCGAGATCAATGTCATCGGGCGTGTGATCGAGTCGTACGCGTCGCGGTTCGGCTACGGCATCGTCCGCGACTACACCGGCCACGGGGTCCACAGCGCGTTCCACTCGGGCCTGACGATCCTGCACTACGACGAGCCGCGGCTGACGACCATCATGGAGCCGGGCATGACGTTCACCATCGAGCCCATGCTCACGCTCGGCGACGACCACAGCCACGTCTGGGACGACGACTGGACCGTCGTCACCAACGACAGCTCCCGCGTCGCCCAGTTCGAGCAGACCCTCGTCGTCACCGACACCGGCGCCGAGGTACTGACGGTCGCCTGATCGGCCGTACACTTGCCCACGGACGAGTCGGCCGGGTGACCGCGGCCCCACAAGGGTCGAGGAAAGTCCGGACTCCACAGAGCAAGGTGGTGGGTAACACCCACCCGGAGTGATCCGCGGGACAGTGCCACAGAGAACAGACCGCCCGGTCGCAAGGCCGGGTCAGGGTGAAACGGCGGTGTAAGAGACCACCAGCATCCCGGGTGACCGGGGTGGCTCGGCAAACCCCACCTGGAGCAAGACCAAGAGGGCCTTCGGGCCTGTGACGGCGTTCGAGGGCTGCTCGCCCGAGTCGTTAGGTAGGTCGCACGCGCTTGCGCGAAGGCCGCTGGCAACAGCGGTCGCAGATGGATGGCCACCCGCCCCTTCGGGGGCGACAGAATCCGGCTTACAGGCCGGCTCGTCCCCCAACATGGCTCTGACTAGGGCAAATACCGGTCGTTTTGGGTCTGTTTCCGCTT
>DAIPZP010000225.1:0-3409 GCA_036782155.1 Propionibacteriaceae bacterium | reverse complement strand
TCACCAGCCACACCGAAGCGATCCGGCTCCGAAGCGATCCGGGCCGCCCGCCACCCGCCCCGGGTGCGATGTCACACCGCTTATGCGACGTCACACCGGCTGCAAGCGGTGCGACGTCGAATAGCCGGTGTGACGTCGGACAGAAGCGGTGTGACATCGCTCAGGGATGACCCGTCGACCACTTCTCGTGACCCCGCTTCGCGGGCAGCAATCCCAGTTGTCAGTGGCAGGTGCCATGCTGTCCGGGTGCAGACGACGAACCATCGCGCCACGCTCGCCAAGCGACGCGCCGACGTCGCGGGGATGTTCGACCACCTCGCGACGCGGTACGACCTGATCAACGACGTCGCGTCCCTGGGGATGGACCGGTCCTGGCGCAGGTCCGTGCTCCAGGCGGTCGCCCCGAAGCCGGGAGAGTTCGTGCTCGACCTGGCCGCCGGTACGGGGACGAGCTCGGTCCCGTTCGCCGAGGCCGGCGCCAACGTGGTGAGCGTGGACATGAGTCTGGGCATGCTCTTCGAGGGGCTCAAGCGCAACCCGTCGCTGTCGTTCGTGGCCGGCGACGCGCTGGCGCTGCCCTTCGCCGACGAGGCGTTCGACGCGGCGACAGTCTCGTTCGGGATGCGCAACGTCCAGGACACCGAAGCCGCCCTCACCGAGCTGCTCCGCGTCGTCAAACCCGGCGGCCGCCTGGTGATCTGCGAGTTCTCGGCGCCGACCTGGGCGCCGTGGCGACGCCTGTACACCACGTACCTCCCGATCGTCGTTCCCGGCGTGGCGAAGCTGGTGTCGCCGAACCCTGCGGCGTACGACTATCTCGTGGAGTCGATCATCAACTGGCCGGACCAGAAGGCCCTCGCAAAACTCATGATCGACTGCGGCTGGGCCACCGTGGAACACCGCAACCTCGTCGGCGGCATCGTCGCTCTCCACAGGGGTCGCCGACCCCTGTGAACGATTTCGTCCTCGACGCCTACGCGGCGCGCAGCTGCCCGGTCAAGACGCAGAATGCGTTCCTGCCTGGACTCGACCGTCCTGAGCTGGACGAGTCCCTGCAGGAACTGTTCGCGGGCGGGTCCGCGTTCAAGTCCGACGTGCTGCGACGGCTCATCGACGGCGCCGAACGGGTGGTCGACTGCCGCGCGCTGCGTGACCAGCCCCACGACGTACAGGCGCAAACGACTCTGGCGGCAATGGCCGACGGCGTACCGGTCATCATCGGCGGCCTGCTGCCCCTCGATCGCCACGGCCACCGGTCGGGCCGTGCAGACGTGTGGATCCGCGGCGACGATGCCGAGGACGGCGGACCCGGCTACCTCCCGGTGATGGTCAAGCTGCACCGCATGCTCGAGCGGCAGACGCCTGGCCCGTCCCACGAGCCATTCCCCATCTCGTCCCTCAGCGACCCGTCCAAGGGGCGCGCACTCGCCATACCGGGAAGGGCCCTCCGCCTCGCCAGCCGCGAAGCAGACCTTCTCCAGCTCGCCCACTACTGGCGGTTGCTCGGCGCGGCGGGACGGGCCGCCAGCGGCATCCCGTACGGCGGCATCATCGGGTCCGACCAGATCTCCCAGCTGGGGAACGGGCTCGGTGTGGCCTGGGTACGCCTCGACGCGAAGCAGATCCGCACGTTCTCCCGCACGGCCGCGAGCGGCTGGACGAAGCGGAGCGCTCTCGAGCGGTACGACCACGAGCACACCTTCCGCGTCAAGGTCGCCACTGTCGCCCAGCGGCAGACTGGAAGCCCGGACGATCCCCCGCTGGTCGTGATGCCGATCCGCGTGCGCGAGTGCGACCGCTGCGTGTGGTGGCAGACCTGCCTGCCCAAGCTGGGTGACGACGACCTCTCGCTGCGGATCGCCAAGTCGCCGCTCGACGTACGCGAGATCGCCGTGCTGCGGCGGCTCGGCGTGTCGACGCTCACCGACCTGGCCTCCGTCGAGCTCGACGCTCTCCTGCCCAGCTACATCCCTGAGGTCGCTCACCGTCCCGGCGGCGAGGAGCGGCTGCGGATCGCGGCCCACCGCGCCAAGCTCATGGTCGCCGGCATCGAGCTGGAGCGGCTGTCCGATGACTCGATCGAGGTGCCTGGCGCCGACATCGAGATCGACTTCGACATCGAGACCTCGGCCGACGACCACGTGTACCTCTGGGGCTTCCTCGTCACCGACACGCGCACGGACGAGCCTCCCCGCTACGTCGCGTTCGCCGAGTTCTCCGAGCTCACCGACTCAGCGGAACGGCGCCTGGCCGACGAGGCGCTCAGCTGGCTGCACCATCTCGTGACGACCTGCGGCGCATCCGTACGCGTCTACCACTACTCCCGCTACGAGGTGCTGCGGATCCAGCGGCTGGCCGAGGCCTTCGGCCGCGACCCGTTCACGTGGGCGAGCCGCTTCGCCGACGAGGCGTTCTTCGACCTTTTCGAGGTGGTCCGAGGGCATTTCTTCGGCACCTACGGGCTTGGGCTCAAGCAGGTCGCCCACGCCGGGTCGGGGTTCTCGTGGCGCGACGACAACCCCGGCGGGCTCAACAGCCAGTCATGGTTCGCGGACGCGGTCCACGCCGAGACCGAGGCCGTACGCGCGGAGCTCACGCAACGGGTGCTCGACTACAACGAGGACGACGTCCGGGCGACGTACGCGCTGCGGCGGTGGCTGCGCGACGGGGCGCCTCAGACCGCCGACTGATCACTTCCGCCGAGGCAACAGCAGCTGCCGGACGACGCCGAAGACGCCGAGCGCGCCGAACCCGACGAAGATCAGGAAGTCCTTCAGCGTGGCCTTGAACAGGTCGAGGGAGAGAGCACCGCTCACGGCGAACGCGAGCGCTCCGTTGCTCGTACCGGTCTGGTCGACGTAGTAGAAGTACAGCTGCGTCCCGACCGAGCAGATCCAGGCAAGCAGGATGCCCGCCACCAGCAGCACGACGAGCCCGACCGCTCCCTTGCGTGGTGGGGCTCCGGCGCCCTTGGCGTACAGGAAGATGCCCGCCGCACCCATGCCCAGCGCCACGATCGACGCCACGTAGCCCAAGTGGTAGACGACGGCCGCCAGGACGCATCCGCCGATCACAGCGATGAGCGCCATGAGAAGCCCTCGGCCAACGTTCTCGGTCCGCGGCCGCGCTGTACCGAACCCGGGCACCGGGGCAGGTGCCATCGGCAGGCCGAGACCGGCGTAGGGGTCCACCGACTCGTACGCGGGAGGGGGGCCCTGGCTGGGCGGCGGCACAGGGATGTGCGCCCCGTAACCCGGCTGCGCGTACGGCCGGTAGCTCGTCGGGGGCGGCGGGTCGTCGTCCGAGCCTGCGTCTGGCTGCGGCGCGTCATCCTGAGGCGGTGCCGCGTACGGCTCGGACGCGGGCACGTACTCCACGGGAGGCGCCACGTCGGGCTGCGGCGTTGCCG
>DAIPZP010000224.1:0-3430 GCA_036782155.1 Propionibacteriaceae bacterium | reverse complement strand
TGCAGCTGCACCGCGGCGCAGAAGGCCTCCCAGCCCCAGGGCGGCTTCATGAGCCGTCTGTTCGGCTGACCCGAACAGACGGATCGGCCGCGGGAACGCGGCCGACACTGCCGGACGGCGCCTGGTCGATCTGAACGCGCCCCGGTGCATCACGTCACACCGCTTGCATGACGTCACACCGTCTGCAGGCGGTGTGACGTCGTATAAGCGGTGTGACGTCGTACGAAAGGCGGTCGCCGAGGCGAACCCGACTCGCTAGACGAGGACTGGCCAGCCGGTCACGGAGGCCGCGTAGGCGTCCCACTCGGGGCTGCTCGTGGCGCTGAGGGCGACGCCGCGGAGCGTGCTCCGTACGGACGGGAAGATCTCGCGGTTCGCGTTGAGGCTCCAGATCGCCGCGCCGAACCGTAGTTCCTGCATCAGACCGTTGGCCGCCGGTAGCTGGTAGCGCAGCACGACGAACTCGTCGGCCCACGGCACCCCGCTTCGGTCGTACTCGAGCGACGCGAGGAACCCCTGGCCCATGAGCCGCGGATCCATCCGCTGGCTCAAGTAGAGCGCCGGATCGACGGGTTCGACCGAGACCACGAAGGCACCCGGGCGCAGCTTCGGTACGAGCGACGTCGCGATGACGTCCTGCATCAGTCCGCCTGATGCCGGCTCGCGGCCCGGCTCGGCCGTCGTGAGCAGGCCGCCCGCGATGAGGTCGACGCGCGGGAACCGCTCCGCGACGCATGAGGCGTCCGCGGGGCTGGTGCCGACCGCGTACTTCACCGGTAGTCCCGGCCCGGCCGGCCACATCACGCCGCCGCCCGCCTGCCAGTCGGCAGGATGACGGAACGTCACCGCCACCTTCTGCGACCGCGGGTCGACGAGCTCGTACGTCGCCCACTCGGTCGTGTCCGCGGCCTGCGCCGGCGCGGCCCAGGTCGGCGAGTTGGCCCGCTCCCACCGCCGCTGCTGGGCGGCCTGGCGCTCGGCCTCGCTCTGCTGGCCCTGCTCGGCGACGTGCCCGCGGGCCTTGTCGATGTCGTTCTTGAGGAGCTTGCCGGTGTCTTTCAACCCCGCGGCAAGATCGTTTCCGAACTTCGAGAACTTGCGACCCCAGTCATCGCTCATCACGGCCTCCTTGGCTCGGGACGTACAGATCAGTTGTGTGTCATGTCCAGCGGGACGACCCACTGGGCGAACTCGTCCTCGGTCACGTAACCGAGCGCGAGGGCGGACTCCTTGAGGCTCAGACCCTCCTTGTGAGCCTTCTTCGCAATCTTCGCAGCCTTGTCGTAGCCGATGTGGCGATTGAGGGCCGTGACCTGCATGAGGTTCTTATCGAGGTTCTCTTTGATCTTGGGCAGGTTGGGCTCGATGCCGACCGCGCAGTTGTCGTTGAACGCCAGGCAGGAGTCGGCGATGAGCCGGATGCTCTCCAGCACGGCGTGGACCATGACCGGCTTGAACACGTTGAGCTGGAAGTTGCCCTGGCTGCCGGCGAAGCCGACGGTCGCGTCGTTGCCGAAGACTCGTGTCGCGACCATCGTCATGGCCTCGGACTGGGTCGGGTTGACCTTGCCGGGCATGATGCTCGAGCCGGGCTCGTTCTCCGGGATGTTGATCTCGCCGATGCCGTTGCGCGGGCCCGAGGCCAACCAGCGGACGTCGTTGGCCATCTTCATGAGCGCACCGGCGAGGGTACGCAGCGAGGACGACGTCTGTACGAGAGAGTCATGGGCGCTCAACGCGGCGAACTTGTTCGCGGCGCTGCGGAAGGCGTACCCGGTCTCCGCCTCGTACTTCTTGGCGGCCAGATCGCCGAACTTCGGGTGGGCGTTGAGGCCGGTGCCGACCGCGGTGCCGCCAATGGCGAGGTCGAGCAGGCCCTCACCGGCGTGCTTCACCTCGCCGAGCGCGTAGTCGAGCTGGGCTACCCAGCCACTGATCTCTTGGCCGAGGGTGATCGGGGTGGCGTCCTGCAGGTGGGTACGACCCACCTTGACGATGCCCATGTACTCCTCGGACTTGGCCGCCAGCGTGTCGCGCAGGGTGGACACCGCTCCGTACAGCCGCTCGTTGAGCTCGAGCACGACCGCGATGTGCATGGCCGTCGGGAACGTGTCGTTGCTGCTCTGGCCACGGTTGACGTGGTCGTTGGGATGTACGGGGGACTTGCTGCCCATCACACCACCCGCGAGCTCGATGGCGCGGTTCGAGATGACCTCGTTCGCGTTCATGTTGCTCTGGGTGCCGCTACCGGTCTGGAACACCACCAGCGGGAAGTGCTCGTCGAGCTTGCCCTCGATCACCTCGTTGGCGGCCCGCACGATGAGGTCGGCGATGTCGGTCGGCAGCTCGCCGAGCTCCGCGTTCGCCTGTGCCGCACCCTTCTTCAGGATGCCCAGCGCACGGATGATCGCGCGACCCCACACGAACGTATCGCGGCCGATCGGGAAGTTGTGGACGCTGCGCTCGGTCTGAGCGCCCCAGTACTTGCTGGCGTCGACCTCCAACGTGCCCATGGTGTCTGACTCTTGGCGGTACGTCGTCATGGCCGCAGTCTATTGCTCGCCACACCCGCGTGATCAGGGTGGTGGCAAGCATTGGCGGGGCTCCTTGCGCCGCGCCAGAGCACGTACCGGGAGGCTCTCTCAAGGGGAGGCGACGATGCACGCCCCCGCCCACTACGGCACCATGGGCACATGACTGGCATCGACATTCCTGCCGCCGCACCCGAGCAGGGACCGCATCGCGCCCTACGACTCGCCGTGGGTGCTGCTGCGGTCGTCGTGCTCCTGCTGGGTCTCTCGCAGCTGTCTCGTATCGTCGGCCCGTTCTTCCTGGCGCTGAACCTCATGATCGTCGTCTGGCCAGTGCAGCGATTCCTCTCGCGACGCGTGCCGAAGGTGCTCGCCGCGATCGTGTCCGGGCTGCTGGCGATCGTCATCATCGGCCTGCTGTTCTGGGCCATCGGCTGGGCGGCGTCGCTGTTCGTGCAGGAGATCCCCCAGTACAAGGGGCAGTTCCAGACCATGTACGACGAGGCGCTGAACCTGGCCGCCCAGTTCGGCGTGACGAGCACCCAGATCATCGACCAGCTCAAGTCGATCAACCCGAGCAGCGTGGTGAGCGTCGTCGGGTCGCTGCTGTTGAACGTGAGCGGTGCGGTGTCGCTGTTCGTGATCGTCATCACGGTGCTGCTGTTCATGGTGGTGGACTCGGTCGACTTCGAGGCGCGCCTGGAGCGGCTCGTGCAGCGCCACGACCCCGTACTCGTCCTCGCGCTGAAGTCGTTCGCGCAGGGTGTCCGCAAGTACTGGGTCACCTCGACCGTGTTCGGCCTCGTCGTCTCGACGCTGACGTGGGTGGGCCTTGCGGCGTACGGGATCCCGCTGGCCATCGTGTGGGCCGTACTGGCGTTCGTGACGAACTACATCCC
>DAIPZP010000223.1:0-3436 GCA_036782155.1 Propionibacteriaceae bacterium | reverse complement strand
TGAAGTTGACGACGTGCCCGTCGATCTCCATCGTGCCGGAGTCCCGGTGGTACAGCCCGGCCATGATCTTGACGAGCGTGGACTTGCCGGCACCATTCTCGCCGACAAGGGCATGGATCGAGCCCCCGTACAAGGCCAGGTCGGCCGTACGCAGCGCAACGACGGAACCGAAGCTCTTGGATACGCCGACGAGCTCCAGAACCGGCGATGATTGCGGTGTGTCCATGGGGCCTCCGTTGGCGCCTTGAAACGTTGCAATTCACGCTAGGGCGATTTCGCACAGCCTGTCAAGCGAAGGCCGTGAGCCGTGATCGGATCGTGTTGTTTGCGCAGGGGGCGCGCGATTGGCGTCCTTCCGTACTCTTGGACCTGCACGGCAAAGAAAGGCTCTCCATGGCGACCAGCGCTCGCGACGTCGGCAAGGCCATCGCGACCATCCCCGGACGGGTCGGTCCGACGGCCGGGAGCGCCCTGCTCCGGCTCGTCGACCTGGCGATCGACGGCGTGTACACGCTGCCGGGCGCCAAGACGTCCGCCGCGAAGGCGCTGCAGAAGCGGGGCGATTCCGAGGCAGCCGTCGAGTGGCTCATCACGTCGCACATCGCCATGGCCTCTGCCCAGGGCTTCGCCACGAACGTCGGCGGGGTCATCACGACGATCCTCACCACCCCGGCCAACATCACGGGCGTGGTCGTGATCCAGATGCGGCTGGTGGCCTGCATCGCGCACCTTCGCGGGTACGACATCGACGACCGCCGCGTCCGTACCGCCATGCTCATGTGCCTGCTGGGCGACGACGAGCTCCGCCGTCAGATCGAGGCCGGCCGGCTGCCCACGAGCCCCATGGCCGTGGCCACCGCGCCCGTGTCCGACTCGGACCTCGACCTCAAGGTGGCAGAGCGGATCGTGGCGGACGTACTCACCAACGTCGGCGGCAAGCGTCTCACCTCACTCGTCGGCCGCAAGATCCCGCTGATCGGCGGCGGCGTCGGTGCGATCTACGACGGCTACGGCACCCACGTCATCGGCCAGTGCGCCAAGTCGCAGCTGCCCACCCGGCGCCCGGCCAGCTAGCGCGCAAAGCCTTTCACACAAGGAGTTCCCGGAGGTCGGAGATGACGGGCGCCGGCGCCGTACGGTCCGCGCCCCGCGTGAACCACACCGCCCGAAGACCGGCCAGCAACGCGCCCTCGACGTCATTGGTGAGGTCGTCGCCGACCATGACGGTACGCCAGCGGGCCGAGCCCAGCTCCGTACAGGCGGCTTCGTACGCGCGGACGTCCGGCTTGGGCGCGGGCAGCTCGGAGGATGCGAACAACGACACCTCGGCCAGCCCCAGCACGCGCAGCTTGCGGGCTTGGAGCTCAGCGTGTCCGTTGGTGAGCACGCCGACGGGCATCTGTGCCGAGAGCGCTTTCACCGTCTCGACCGCGCCAGGAACAGGTGTCCAGGCAGCCTCGGTGTGGGCGAAGTACGCGGCGAACGCCTGGTCGAGCTCGTCGTCGGCCGCCTCGCTCAGGTGGGGCCAGAAGGCCCGCAGGCGTGCGCGGCGCTGCTCGTCGAACGACACCTCGCCCTGCGAGTACCGCCGGAAGTGGCGCTCCTCCAGCTCGCGCCAGACACGTACTGCATCAGCGGGGTGCCGCGCGACATCGACTTGCTCCACCCATGCCCGGATGCCCGCGTCGCGCGCCGTCGAGTAGTCCAGCAACGTGTCGTCGAGGTCGAACAGGACCGCGTCCGCGCCGTCGAGAAGCCCCATCTCGAAGGCGCTCAAGCGACTCGCGACTGCTCGATGATCGCCGCCGCGATCTCGAGGGACGCGGTCGCCGCCGGGGAGGGCGCGTTGAGCACGTGGACCTGCCGCGGCGCGTACTGGATGATGAAGTCGTCCGCCAGCGAGCCGTCTGGGCGGATCGCCTGGGCGCGTACGCCACTGCCACTCGGGACGATGTCCTCGCGGCGTACGGCGGGGACGAGCTCGGCCAGGGACGCGGCGAACAGTCGGCGCGACCATGACCTCGCCATCTCGTGGGCGCCGTTGCCGAGGTTGCGGCTGGCCATCCTGAGGAAGCCCGAGTAGCTGATCGCGTCCCACGTGTCGCGCGGGCTGATGTCGCGCCAGCGATAGCCCTCGCGGGCGAACGCGAAAACGGCGTTCGGTCCGGCCTGGACGCTTCCATCGATCATCTTGGTGAAGTGGACGCCGAGGAACGGCAGATCGGGATCGGGTACGGGGTAGATGAGGGCGTTCACGAGGTAGCGGCGTTTCTCGGCGAGCTCGTAGTACTCGCCGCGGAACGGCACGATCCGTACGGTCGGCTCGATGCCCGCCAGCCGAGCCACGCGATCGGACTGCAGACCGGCGCAGTTGATCATGATGTCGCTCGTCACTCGGCCCGCGTCGTGCTCGACGACGACGCCATCAGCGACGTTGTGGATCGCACGTACGGCTGAACCGAGGACGAGGTTCGCGCCGTTCTCAGCGGCCAGGCGAGCGTACGCGGCGGTCACCTCTGAGTAGTCGATGATTCCCGTCGAGTGCACCTGCAGCGCGGCCACGGCGTTGACGTGAGGCTCGACCTCGCGGGCCTGCTCCGCCGAGATCATCGTGCAGGGCGTGCCGTTGGCCTGCCCCCGCTCGTACAAGGTCTGAAGTCCCGGCAGGTGCTTCTCGTCGGTGGCCACGATGAGCTTCCCGCAGACGTCGTGGCGGATGCCCTGCTCCTTCGCGAAGGCGACCATCGACGCGTTGCCCGCCGTGCACATCGTCGCCTTGAGCGAGCCGGGACGGTAGTAGGGGCCCGCGTGGATGACGCCGGAGTTGTGGCCGGTCTGGTGCGCGGCCCAGCTCGTCTCCTTCTCGACCACGGTCACGGCGATGCCGCGCTGCGACAGCCGGTACGCGACGGCGAGCCCGACGATTCCGCCGCCCACCACGGTGGCGCTCGAGTAGTCCACTCTTCGCTCCTTGATCTCAGCGGCAGTCTAGGTGTCTTGGGCGCCCGCGAGGGACCGTACGTGCGGCTCAAGTAGCGCCTCCGTGTGGCCGCGTACGTCCGTGGTCTGATACGCGTCGTCCGTACGGCTGAAATGTGCGTGTCCAAGTGGCGCGTGCGTGGTCGGTGACGTAGCGTTGTCATCACGGCGACATGAGACGCGCGGAACTAAGGAGCGGGCCACCTACCCGATCTCCGCAGCGAACGTGACGCTAGGGCTTCGACCGGTCCATCCCCCGGCTCCCGGATCGAAGCGCCAGAGGGCCGAACCTTTCGAGGAACGGCCCTCTCGCATGTCCGGGGGCCCTTTCCGGTACAGGTTCTCTCCCGAAGCGCACAGGTCCTCTCCTCAACGGGATAGGTCCTCTCCTCACCCGCTACGTGTACAGCCTTTGGACCCTTGGGGTGATGAGGCAGGTGACCTCGTAGGGGATGGT
>DAIPZP010000222.1:0-3441 GCA_036782155.1 Propionibacteriaceae bacterium | reverse complement strand
GGGGGGAAGATCGACAGTCGTACGCATATCTGCATCATACCTGCATCACTCCCGATGCAGGGCCCGTGAGAGTCGAGGGGTCGTTTCGTGACGCGACACGCCGAAGGTCTCGGGCGTGTCGCGGCCGGTCGTCGAGTTCATGCCTTGGGAAGGCGGCGGCTCAGCTCAACGCGTCGGCCAGCGCGTCTACCACGTGGTGGATCTCGTCCTCGGTCGTGACGAGCGGCGGGGCGAGGCGCAACGTCTGGCCGTGGGTGTCCTTGGCGAGTACGCCACGGGCGATGAGGCGCTCGCAGACTGCGCGGCCACTCCCCTGCTCTGCCGCGATGTCGATGCCAGCCCACAGACCGGCTCCGCGTACGGCCAGGACGCCGTGGCCCACGAGTTCCTCGAGACGTCCGTGCAGCACCTCGCCGAGCCGACGGGCGCGCGCCTGGTACTCCCCCGTCTCCAGCAGCCCGATCACGGCGTGACCGATCGCTGCACCTAGCGGGTTCCCGCCGAACGTCGAGCCATGCTCCCCCGGCTTGATGACACCGATGACGTCGTCACGCCCAACCACGGCTGAGACCGGGACGATGCCGCCGCCGAGCGCCTTGCCCAGCGTGATGAGGTCGGGCTGTACGCCGACACGTTCGGTCTCCAGCGTCGCCCCCGTGCGTCCCAGGCCCGACTGGATCTCATCGGCGATGAACAGCACATTCTTGGCCGCCGTCAGCCGGCGCACCTCGGCGAGGTACCCAGCCGGCGGCACGATGATCCCAGCCTCGCCCTGGATGGGCTCCAGCAGCACGGCGACCGTGTCGTCGTCGAGCGCCGCAGCCAGCGCTGCCGCGTCTCCGTACGGGACCGTGACGAAGCCCGGTCCGTACGGCCCGAAATCGCCGCGCGCCTGTGGATCGTCGCTGAACGAGATGATGGTCGTCGTGCGGCCGTGGAAGCTGTTGGACGCGACGACGATCTTCGCCCGATCCGCCCGCACCCCCTTCACGCGGTAGCCCCATGCGCGCGAGATCTTGATCGCCGTCTCGACAGCCTCGGCCCCCGTGTTCATGGGGAGTACGCGCTCGGTACCTGTCAGCGCAGCCAGGTCCTCCATGAACGGCCCGAGCCGGTCATTGTGGAACGCGCGGCTCGTCAGCGTCAGCCGGTCAAGCTGCGCGTGCGCCGCCGCGACGAGGAGCGGATGCCGGTGTCCGAAGTTCAACGCCGAGTAGCCGGCGAGGCAGTCGAGATACCGGCGCCCCTCGACGTCGGTCACCCATGCACCCGAAGCTGTCGCGGCTACCACCGGCAACGGGTGGTAGTTGTGGGCGCCCCAGCGGTCGTCGAGCGCGATGTAGTCGGCCGAAATACGCGGGCCCTCCTCGGGCATCACGCTCACCACCTCAGCTCCAGGGTGCAGCACTTCGCTCCCCCGCCTCCGAGCAGCAGCTCGGACAAGTCCACTCCGTGGGGAACATATCCTCTCCGCTCGAGGTCGCGGGCGAAAGTCTCCGCCTTGCTCGCGATCACAACGTTGCGGCCGTCGCTGAACGAATTGAGGCCGAGAACGGCGGCGTCTTGATCCGTTGCGAGGACGGCGTCCGGGAACCGGCGCTCCAGGATCGAGCGGCTGGTGTCGTCGAAGGCCCGCGGAAGGTACGCGACCGAGGCAGGGCCTCCTGCGTCGTCGAGGACGGCGAACGCGGTGTCGAGGTGGTAGAAGCTCGGGTCGACGAGGCGCAACGTGACGACTTCGCGGTCATAGATCCGCGCCAGCTCGGCGTGGCTGGCAGCGTCGCTGCGGAATCCGGTCCCCGCGAAGATCGTCTCCCCCACCTTGAGGAAGTCGCCCTCACCCTCGTTCACCGATACCGGCTCCACGACGCGTAGTCCCCGCTCGGCGAACCAGTCCGAGTACGCCGGGCCCTCGGGTCCACGCTCGGCGAAGTGGAACCTCGCGCCGTACGCGATGCCGTCGAGCACGAAGCCACCGTTCGCCGCGTACACCATGTCGGGCAGCCCGGCGATCGGGTCGATGAGCTCCACGTGGAAGCCGAGCCGCTGGTACGTGTCGTGCAGGGTCTGCCACTGCCTCAGCGCCACGCTCGTGTCGGTGGGGTTCGCCGGCTCCATCCACGGGTTGATCTTGTAGCTCACCGTGAAGTGCTCGGGCCGGCACATCAGAACCGTCTTGGGCGTCGCTACGCGCTCCTCGAGCGCGTCGACATCGGCGTCCACCAGGGTCTCTCGATCTTCCACTACCGTCATGAAGCCATCATGACAAGGGAATCGTGACGAATCATGCCAGCCCACGCGCGAATCCTGCGCAATGAGCGACCCGTCGCCTGAATCATTGCGTACGCTTCGTGGCATGGACCAGACCGACCGCGCCATCCTCGATGCCCTGCGAGCCAATGCACGCGTCAGCTACGCCGACTTAGGAGCCCAGGTGGCTCTCTCCGCCTCGGCCGCCAAGCGCCGCGTCGATCGGCTCATCGACGATGGCATCATCCAGGGCTTCACGATCCAGGTGGACCCGGCGCTGGACGGCATGGGCACCGAGGCGTACGTCGAACTGTTCTGCCGCGGCACGGTCGCGCCCCACGATCTCAAGCGCATCCTCTCGGCGGTCCCCGAGGTCGTCGACGCCGCCACGGTCACCGGCGAAGCGGACGCCATCGTGCGCATCCGATCCCGTGATGTCGCCTCCCTTGAGGTGGCGCTCGAGAGCATCCGTGCGGCCACCACCGTCGACCACACCCGGTCGGCCCTCGTCCTGAGCCAGCTCGTCCGGCGCACGGTCAACTGACCCGCGCCCGCCCACTCCGCTGGCTCTCGCGCCCGACGTAAGGTGAGTCATGGCTAAAGAATCCGCGTGGGTCCAGTCGTTCAAGGAAGCGGCGCTCGCAACCGCTGCGTGCGCTGTGGTCGGCTCTGTGCTGACCAACCCGCAGAGCAACTGGTACTCCGGCCTGCGCAAGCCATGGTTCCAGCCGCCGGGCTTCGCCTTCCCCGTCGTGTGGACGCTCCTGTACGGAACGACCGCTCTCGGTGCCGCCGGCACGATGGCCAAGCTCCGCGATCAGGGCCGTGACTCCGAGGCAGACAGTTTCCGCACGGCACACCGGATCAACCTCGCGCTCAACGCCGGCTGGAGCGGTGCCTTCTTCCGTAGCCACAACCTCGGCTTCGCGACAGTGTGGGCCGCGATCCTGGCCGCCAGCTCGGCGGACCTGGCCAAGCGCGCGAAAGCCGTAAGCCCGACCGATAGCGCGCCGTTCGTCGCGTACGCGGCCTGGTGCTCCTTTGCGACCGTGCTGTCCGGGTCGATCGCCGGTCTGAACCGCAAGGCTTAGGGGTTGGTCGCGTCGGGGTCCGATACTGCCGCGGAGCAGTGGTTGGCGTTCGGCACCGGCTCGCCATGCCAGGTCCGGCTGCCACGAGCTCGATTAGGCG
>DAIPZP010000221.1:0-3479 GCA_036782155.1 Propionibacteriaceae bacterium | reverse complement strand
GTGTACGCGCTCGTCGACCCGAGGCCCGACGCGACGTGGATCGAGCGCACCACGGCCTCGGTCGACAGGTCATTGCGGAGCCCCTCGCTGGTGCGCTCGCTGAAGAACGGCTCCACCATCGCGATCCTCGCCTGCGCCGCGAGGGCCGAAACCGCGGCTCCGCAGGCCTCGAGAGTACGGACGGCGGCAGGGTCGTCGGGGTCGATCCGGAGCAGCATCTTGCCGCCGTCGAGCGCCGCGGCTGCGACGCCCTCGGGTGTGTAGCCGGTCATCCGGTCGTCCAGCTCGAACGTGGATCCGGCGATGCCGCCGCGGTTCATCGAGCCGAAGACGTACTTCCCCTCGAGCGCACCGAGCACCGCCAGGTCCTCGATGACGTCCGCCGTACCGAGGAAGCCGTGCACGCCCGGCTGGCGCAGTGCCTCGACCAGTCGTCGCAGCATGTCCCCGCGGTCGGCCATGGCGTGGTTCCGGCGCCCTGCGGCAAGCACCCCGCGCGCCGTGTGGTCGGCGGCGACGATGAGAAGGGGTCCGGTCGTCGGGTCAGGCCGACGCCGCTCCCGTACCGCCTCCAGCAACCGCTCGGGCGCGGTCCAGCGGATCTCGTTGAGATCGGCGATGTCGATCACGGTTCCTCCGTCCAGCGCGCGCCGCCGAGGACGTCGGTGTGGCCCGCCTCGAGCACGCGATCGATGTCGTCGGCGGTGGGCATCGCGGTCGAGCACTCGAGCCGCGACGCGACGATGGCGCCGGCTGCGCTGGCGCGGCGGACCGTCGTCTCCAGATCGCGCCCGTGGAGCAGCCCGTCGATGAGCGAGCCGCCGAACGCGTCGCCGGCGCCGAGACCGTTGTACGGGGTCGTGGGAGTCGGCGGCACGACGATGCGCTCGTCGCCCGTCTTCGCGAGCGTGCCGAGGGGGCCCTGTTTGACGATCGCGATCTGTACCCCGCGTTCCAGGAGCGCATCGGCGGCGCGGTCCGGATCCGTCTCGCCCACCGCGACCTCGCACTCGGCACGGTTGCCGACAGCGACCGTCGACCGGGCCAGGCACCAGTCGTACCGATGCCTCGCCTCGTCGGTCGAGGTCCAGAACATGGGTCGCCAGTCGAGGTCGAAGACGGTGTGATCGCGCCGATCGCGATGGTCGAGCGCCGTGAGGTGGGCCGACCAGCTCGGTTCCTGGCACAACCCGGTGCCGGTGAACCAGAACACTCGTGCGTCGCGGATCGCCGCCGCCGGCATGTCGTCCGGCGTGATCTGGAGGTCCGGCGCGCTCGGGCGTCGGTAGAAGTACAGCGGGAAGTTGTCGGGCGGGAAGATCTCGCAGAACGTGATGGGTGTGAGGTACGCGTCGGACGTGATCACGTACCGGTCGTCCACCCCGAGTCGCTTCATCTCCATCCGCGCCCATCGGCCGAAGGGGTCGTCGCCGACGCCGGTGATCGTCGCGACGCCGTCGTTGCCGAGCTGTGCGGCTGCGACCGCGATGTTCGTCGAACTGCCGCCGAGGAACTTGCCGAAGCTGGTGACGTGCTCGAGACCGACGCCGACCTGCAGCGGGTACAGGTCCACGCCGCAACGCCCCATGGTGATCACGGGCGGTGTGCTGGGCGGGGAGGCGCTCACGAGAGAATCATATGTCAGGACATTTGCCACGTCCAGTCTCCTCTCGGCCGTCTCTTGCGCACTGCCCCCTCTGGCCCCATGAGGATGGTCCTCACGGGTGTGCGAGAAGGGCGTGTGTCCTAGACTGTCGCTTTCGCCAGGTCTCGGGGGAAATGTGCGCACAAGCTGTGCCACCCCATGTCATGTGTGAGTCGGACCAGGAGGTCGTCTTGACTGAGATAGACATCGTGGTCGACCGTACGTCCGACGTTCCCCTCCACCAACAGATCTCCGACGCGCTCCGCACCGCGATCGCCTCCGGGCAGCTGCGGCCAGGCGCCCGAGTCGAGAACGAGATCGACCTGGCGGCGCGTCTCGGGCTGTCGCGCCCGACCGTACGTCGCGCGATGGAGGACCTCGTCCACTCGGGTCTCGTCACCCGTCGCCGTGGCAGCGGGACCGTGGTCGCGCCGAGCCAGGTGCGGCGCCAGCTCAAGCTCACGTCGCTGTTCGACGACCTCGAGGCCGAGGGACGTCGCCCCACCACGACCGTGCTGGAGTTCTCGATCGCCGTCGGCACGGCCGAGTCGACCAGCGTCCTCGACCTCGCGCCCAAGTCCGGTGTGCTGACGATCCGGAGACTGCGCTTCGCGGGTGGCGAGCCCCTCGCGATCATGACCAACGAGCTGCCGGCCGACATCGCGCCCGACTACTCGGCGCTCGGAACGTCCGGGCTGTACGCGAGCCTTCGCGAGAAGGGCATCACGATCGCCGGCGCGACGCAGCGGATCGGCGCACGGGTCGCCACGCATGCCGAGGCCGAGCTGCTCGACGAGAAGGCCGGCGCGCCGCTGCTGACGCTCGACCGCGTGGCGTACAGCGACTCCGGCCGGATCGTCGAGCACGGCCACCACGTGTACCGAGCGAGCCTGTACTCGTTCGACATGTCCATCCGCCAGTGACCGCGCGAGAGCGCTGACCGTATCCGCGACGCTGACCGTACCCCTGGCTCCCGCACATGCGCGGCCGCTGGTGCCCTCGGCCCTGCGACGTCACACCGCTTATTGCACGTCACACCGGCTGTAGCGGTTGTGACGTCGAATAGGCGGTGTGACGTGGGGTCCGAGGCGTCGCTACTTGACTCCACTTGAACATCGGTTCAATATGTTGAACGTGGGTTCAAACGACGACAGGGCCACCCCGGCGAGGATCCGCGACGCCGCGATCTCGTACGTCGGCGAGCACGGCTGGGACCGCGCGACGAGCCGGCAGATAGCCGCAGAGGCGGGACTGCCCGTCGGGCTCGTCAACTACCACTTCGGGTCGAAGGATGGTCTGCACCAGGCCTGCGACGACTGGGTGATCGAACGCGTCGGCGAAGACAAGGGGTTGCTGCTGGGCAGCGGGCCCCTCCCACACCTCGACACCTACCTCGAGGACCATCCGGAGCTGCGCCCGATGAGCGCGTACATCGCCATGAGCCTGCGTCACGGCGGCCCGGTCGCGGACCACCTCTTCGAGAGCATGGTCACCCTGACTAAGGACACGTTGGAGCTCGCCGCCGACGCGGGCACGATGAGGCGCTTCGACGATCCGTACGCGATGGCGGTCCTGCTAGTCGCGTACGGCGCGGGCGCCTCCCTGTTCGGGCCCACGATCGCCAGGCTGCTCGGCGGCACGGATCTGCTCGACCCGGCCACGTACGCCCGCTACGGCCGCACGACCATCGACCTCTTCACCAAGCCACTCTTCACCGACGACCGCTACCTCCAGTCGCTCGATCTCCGCCGGTCGCGCGAGTCGATCGCTGAGCGGCGCACGGTCGCGCGCATCGCGCCGCTTGACGAATCGGCGCCCCTGTTCTAGTTTTGTT
>DAIPZP010000220.1:0-3482 GCA_036782155.1 Propionibacteriaceae bacterium | reverse complement strand
AGGTCCGCGACGCGTACCGGACGATGTTCCTGGCGCGGCGCATCGACGTCGAGGGCACCAACCTGCAGCGCCAGGGGCAGCTCGCCCTGTGGGCGCCGGCGAAAGGCCAGGAGGCCGCCCAGATCGGCGCGATCACGGCGCTGCGGCCGACCGACATGGTCTACCCCTCGTACCGCGAGCTCGCCATGGCGATGCACCGCGGCCTCGACCCGGTGGCGATCCTGCAGATCATGCGCGGCATCACCCACGCCACCTGGGATGTCGACGCGCTCCGCTTCGGCCTGTTCGCGTTCGTGGTCGGCGCGCAATCCCTTCAAGCCACCGGGTACGCGATGGGCGTGACGCTCGACGGCGCCGACGAGGTCGTCATGGTCTGCCTCGGCGACGGCGCCACCAGCGAGGGCCACGTCAGCGAGGCCCTCAACTTCGCGGCCGTCTTCAACGCGCCGGTGATCTTCCTGGTGCAGAACAACCAGTACGCGATCTCGGTGCCGACCTCCGGGCAGTTCCGCGGCGCTCCCGCGGCTCGCGCGGCCGGCTTCGGCATGCCGGGCATCCGGGTCGACGGCAACGACCTCCTGGCCGTGCACGCGGTGGTCGCCGAGGCTGCGGCCCGGGCCCGCGCCGGGGGAGGCCCGACGCTCATCGAAGCCATGACGTACCGGATCGGCGCGCACACCACCGCCGACGACCCCACCCGCTACCGCTCCCGCGAAGAAGAGGAGCTGTGGGCCGGCCGCGACCCGCTCGTACGGATCGAGCGCTGGCTACGGGATCAGGGCACGCCTGAGGAGTACTTCTCCGACCTCTCGGACGAAGCCGATGAGCTGGCGACCGACGTGAGGGCCAGGGTCCTCACACTCATCCCCGACGGGATCACCGAGCTGTACGACTACGTGCTGGCCGAGCCGTCGGCTGCGCTCGTCGAGGAGCGCGAGCAGGTCGAGCGCTACCTCGCCACCCTGGAAGGCCGCTAGATGGTGCAGCTCTCGATGGCGAAGGCCATCACCGCCGGCCTCAGCCGCGCGATGGACCGCAACGATCACGTCGTGACGATCGGCCAGGACATCGGCAAGCTCGGCGGCGTCTTCCGCATCACCGACGGGCTGCAGGACCGCTTCGGCGCCCGCCGCGTCATGGACTCGCCGCTCGCCGAGGCCGGCATCGTCGGTACGGCGCTCGGGATGGCCCAGCGCGGCTACGTACCGGTCTGCGAGATCCAGTTCGACGGCTTCGTGTTCCCCGCGTTCGACCAGATCATCAACCAGGCGTCCCGGCTCCGGTTCCGCAGCCAGGGCCAGGTGACGGCGCCGATCGTGATCCGGCTGCCGTACGGCGGCAACGTGGGCTCGATCGAGCACCACGGCGAGTCGCCGGAGGCGTACTTCACGCCGACCCCCGGTCTGCGGATCGTCACGCCGAGCACGCCGGCCGACGCGTACGAGCTCATCCAGCAGGCGATCGACAGCCCGGATCCGGTGATCGTGCTGGAGCCGAAGCGGCTCTACCACTCGCTCAAGGGCGAGGTCGACCTCGACGCCCCGCCCTCGGGTGAGCTGGATCGCGCACGGGTCGTACGGCTGGGCAGCGAGGTGACGCTGATCGGGTACGGACCGATGGTGTCCACCCTTCTCAGCGCGGCGAAGGTGCTCGCCGACGAGGGGCATTCGGCGGAAGTCGTCGACCTGCGTTCGATCGCTCCGATCGACTGGGCGACCGTCGAGACGTCGGCCCGGAAGACCGGCCGGGTCATCGTCGCGCACGAGGCGCCCCGTACGTCCGGCGTCGGCGCCGAGCTCGCTGCCCGCATCCAGGAGCGCTGCTTCTTCGCCCTCGAGGCGCCGGTGCTGCGTGTCACCGGCCTCGACATGCCTTACCCGCCGTCGCGGGTCGAGACCGACTACGTCCCGAGCGTCGATAGGGTGCTCCAGACGGTCGACCGCGCGCTCGCGTACTGAGAGGTTGCCATGGCTCTTCAGCACTACCGCCTGCCCGACGTCGGGGAGGGGCTCACCGAGGCGACCGTCCTCGCCTGGCTCGTCGCCGAGGGCGATCGCATCGCCGTCAACGACCCTGTCGTCGAGATCGAGACCGCGAAGTCCGTCGTCGAGCTGCCCAGCCCGTACGCAGGGGTCGTGTCGGGTCTCCTCGTACCGGTCGGCCAGACCGTCGAGGTCGGTACGGCGTTGATCGCCGTCGAGGACGGGGTCGGGCCCGAGGTTGTGGTCGCTAACGAGGCCGGGGCGGGTGCTGAGGCTGAGGTGCCCGAGGCGCCCGCATCGCAGGCGACGTTGGTCGGTACCGGGCCGCGCGAGCTCAAGCAGACACGGCTGCCGCGGAAGATCGCCGAGAACACGCTGACGACGGCCCCGCCGCCCGAGGTGGACGCGAGGACGATGGCCAAGCCGAGCGTACGGAAGCTGGCGCGGGACCTTGGCGTCGATCTGGCGGCGGTCACGCCGACCGGACCTGACGGTACGGTCTCGCAGGACGACGTCACCGCCGCCGCGACACAGCACGGTGGCTGGACGGGCTTCCTGGCCGAGCGCGGCGAGACCCGCATCGATGTCACCGGCATCCGGCGCGCCACCGCGCGGGCGATGGTCGAGAGCGCGTTCACCGCGCCGCACGTCACCGAGTGGACCGACGTCGACGTCACCCGCACGATGGAGCTGCTCGCGCGGATGAAGACGATGCGGATGTTCCGGGATGTACGGATCACGCCGACCGTCCTTGTCGCGCGCGCCGTGTGCGTGGCGTTGCGGCGCAATCCCGAGCTCAACTCCAGCTGGGACGAGAAGAACTCCCAGATCGTGCGGAAGTCGTACATCAACATCGGCTTCGCAGCCGACACCCCCCGAGGCCTTGTCGTACCGGTGATCCACGACGCCGACGCGATGAGCACGTACGACCTGGCCGTCGCGATCAACGAGCTGACCCAGACCGCGCGGGCGGGCAAGACCCAGCCGGCACAGCTTGCGGGCGGTACGTTCACGATCACGAACATCGGCGTCTTCGGGATCGACGCCGGCACGCCGATCCTCGTCCCCGGCCAGGCGGGCATCCTCGCGGTCGGTCAGATCACGAAGCGCCCCTGGGTGGTCGAGGACCGTGTCGAACCCCGCTGGGTCACCACGCTCGCGATGTCCTTCGACCACCGCATGGTCGACGGCGCCGAGGGCTCCGCGTTCCTATCCGACATGGCCGAGATCCTCCGCGACCCGGGCTCCACGCTGATCATGGCCTGAGGCATTCAGTGGCACATACGTGCACGCTGTCGCCTATAGCGTCGTGGCGTCCACCGCCGACGCCGCGCGATCTCAAGCGCGTCGCGGGCCGTCATAAGCCAAATAGCCTCGATCGATGTGAGGATCGACCCTCGATCGGTGGGTCGGTAGGCCCCGACTGCCCTGAGCGAGCGGACACGTGGTCGTCCGGGGTATCCAGGTGGGTGGGGTCGAGGACGCGGCGCAGGAACGTAC
>DAIPZP010000219.1:0-3529 GCA_036782155.1 Propionibacteriaceae bacterium | reverse complement strand
AGCAGCCGGCGCATGTCGTCGGGACCGAGCCGGCGGCGCAGGCCGGTGGCCGCGATCAGGACGACGTCGTCGACCCCCGCCTCTGCGGCCGCGGTCAACAGCTGCTCGACGACGACCCGACGAGGGTCGTCTGCCGCCGGAGGCGTGAGTACGGAGATGTCGGCGAACGTGATCGTCAGGCGCATGCCTGACCACAGCCGGGCCGTCCAGGGCTTGCCCGCGATCGGAGAGGCCAACGCCTCGGCCGTCGCGGAGACCGCGTCGCCCCACGGCTGGCCGTCGGGTGGGTACACGATCTGGGTCCCGAGCGAGAACCGCTCCAGACGGACATCGGACGCCGAACGTACGAGCGTGGGCGGGGTGCGCTCATCGACCTCGAGAGCAAAACCTGGTCGTGACACGAAAGCTCCTTAGGACGGCAGGATCCAGCGCGGGGCCGGTGAGTAGACGGACCATTCGACGCTAGACCAGCCCGCCTGACGCGCGGCGCGCTGAAGTCCGATGTCGGGGTTGACGGCGACGGGATAGCCGACCGTACGCAGCATGGGCAGGTCGACGTGGCTGTCGGCGTAGGCGTAGCTCGACGCGAGGTCGATGCCGTGGAGCTGCGCGTAGTGGCGCAGCCACGCCGAGCGCGACTCCCCCACCATGGGCGGTCCGGTGAGGAACCCCGTGCACCTGCCCTGCGCGTCCGTGGCCAGCTCCGCCGCGACGATGACGTCGAACAGCGGGTCCAGCGGCTTGGTGAGCGGCCGGATCACGCCGGTGATGAGGATCGTCGTGTGGCCGGCCGCACGGTGCTGACGCACCCGGCGGATGGCATCGCTCGACATCCGGTCCAGCATGTGCGGCGCCATCGTCTCGTCGACGAACGCCTCCAGCGCCGCGAGGTCGGCGCCGCGGTACCGCCGGTACACCGACCGCAGGAACGTGCCGCGGTCGCGTCGCTCCGCACCGATGTAGCTGGGGAGCTGAGACACCACGCCAGCCATCTCGCGCAGCCGACCGCTGACGCCCAGCTCGGGGAGCCGTGCCCACAGGTACGTCTCCAGCACGTTCGTGCTGAGCACGGTGCCGTCCAGGTCGAACGCGACGAGGACGTTCGGCCGCTCCTCGCCCTCGGACAGCGGCTTGAGCTCGCGGTACGTCGAGCTGCGCTCACCGCGCCGACGACGTGCCGACTCCAGGCGCCGTACGGGATCGGTGATCGACGGGATGTGGATGCCGACCATGTACTCGTCCCAGTCGAACGCCGCGCTGTCGAAGCCCCACGTGTCGGCGTCGTCGGGATGAAGCGAGCGGTGCAGCGCGAGCGTCCTGTCGTCGACGAAGTGCAGCTCGGACTGCAGGTACTCCGAGTACAGCGAGAGGTATTTGCGCAGGAACGTGAGCTGGCTGCCGCCCCTGTCGAGCTTCGCGGCGAGGCCGCGGGTCATCGGGCCGCGTGGGATGTACGTGAGGGCGCGTTCCGCGACCCCGTGCAGGACCTCTGTCGCCTGCAGCAGGCGCTGGACCGGCGCCGCGCCGGGGAACTCCCACAGGGCCAGCTTCGCCGACTGCTGACCGGTCCCGTACGGGTGCTCCGAGAAGTACCTGTGCACGTGCTCGAAGATCCCGCGGAACGTCAGCGGGTTCCTCGCGCCGGACGCGCAGTGGTAGTACTCGGGCGCACCGACCTCGGGCTCGGTCGCACACACGGCCAGGATCGCGTTCACGACGAAGTCGCACGGGATGATGTCGATCACGGCGTCCGGCGAGGCGGGGAACTCGGGCAGGCTCCCCCGTCCGTACGCGAGGATGATCGGGTCGGCCATCTTGAAGCCTTCGATCCAGCCCGGGTACGGGTGGATGAGGCTCGACTCGACGATCGCCGGCCGTACGACGGAGACCTTGATGTTCTTGCCCAGGTCGGCGACGACCCGCTCGCCCATGGCCTTGGCGAACGTGTACGCGTCGGTCCAGCCCAGGGATCGCGCCCGCTCCGTACCGGCCGCAACCAGCTGCGCCGCGACCCACTCCTTGCGGCGCACCTCGGTGTCCTCAGCCGTGGTGAGGAAGCCGGCCTGACGGTGGAGCCGCTCGGCCTGACGGCGCAGCTTCGTGAGCTGCGACGCGGTCCGCGACTGTGCCTCGATGAGGTCCTTCATCGCGAGCGCGGCCTTCATCTCCGCCTCATAGTCCACGTCGTGCGAGTGGGCTGCTTCCGGGATGGCGCCGCGCCGGCGCCCGGCGGTGTACGCGGTGGACACGTGCACGTAATGCGGGATCCGCGTGAGCGTGCCGTCGGGTCCGGTCACCGACTCGATCAGCCGGGTCAGCAACGCCTTCGTCCCCACGACGTTGGTGAGGAACGCCTGGTCGATCGGAGGGTCGAACGAGACGTCGCCCGCGCAGTGCAGCAGTACGTCGATGTCGCCGGGCAGCTCGGGAACGTTCGGCAGGTCGCCTTCGATGACCTCGATGCGCGAAGCGAGCTCTTCGGCGCCACCCGCCGCGTCCCGTACAGCCGTGAAGATCTTCTTCTTCACGAGCGCGACCACACGCTCCCGAGCGTTGGTGGAACCCTTGCGCCGGACGAGCACCCTGACCTTCGTCTCGGGCAGCTCGGTGAGCACCTTCCAGAGGATCTGCTCTCCGATGAAGCCAGTCACGCCGGTCATGAGGATCTTCTTGCCGGCCAGCAGGTCGGACAGCCGACCGTCCAGCAGCGGCGGCGGGTCGGTCGGGAGGTGATCCGCCTGGAAAGCCGAGGCCGGCGCGGCCGTCACAGCTGGCTCCCGGCCAGGCCGCGAGTCAGGGCGAGCGCGTCGGTGAGGGTGAAGTTCCCCACGTACAGCGCGGTGCCGATGATCGCGCCCTCGACGCCGATCGGTACGAGGCCGGCGAGCGTACGGAGGTCGTCCAGAGAGGAGATGCCACCCGAGGCGACGACTTTGGCGTCGGTGCGGGAGCAGATCGCGCTCAGCAGCTCAAGGTTGGGTCCGGTGAGCATGCCGTCCGACGCGACGTCGGTGACGACGAACCGCTGGCAACCCGCGTCGGAGAGCCGCGCCAGCGTCTCGTACACGTCCCCGCCCTCACGGGTCCAGCCACGTGCGGCGAGCCGTGTGCCCTTCACGTCGAGGCCGATGGCGATCCGGTCGCCGTACGAGGAGATGACGTCGACGCACCAGTCGGGGTTCTCCAACGCGGCGGTGCCGATGTTGACCCTGCGGCAGCCGGTCGCGAGCGCCCGCTCGAGGCTCGCGTCGTCGCGGATGCCGCCGGACAGCTCGACGTCGAGGTTCATCGCCCCGACGATCTCGGCGATGGTGTCTGCGTTGGAGCCGCGCCCGAAGGCAGCGTCGAGGTCGACGAGGTGGATCCACTCGGCCCCGTCGTCCTGCCAGCGCTGAGCCGCGGCGAGGGGGTCGCCGAAGACCTTCTCCGACCCGGCCACCCCCTGGACGAGCTGGACGGCCTGACCGTTCTGTACGTCGACGGCGGGCAACAGTACGAGCGACTCCACGGCGGGAACCCTACCCGAGTC
>DAIPZP010000218.1:0-3562 GCA_036782155.1 Propionibacteriaceae bacterium | reverse complement strand
CGGGCGCCCGGCACGTACGGCGAATTCCGCCGCTTGCTCATCACTCCCTCGAGCTCGGCGGCCCTCGTCGCCTGCGCCAGCGCCAACCCGTCGTCGTGCAGCTCGGACACCTGCCAGACACCACGCCCGAGGTGGGGGAGCGTGACGCCGGGGATGTCCAGGGACTCCAGCAGCTGCCGCCGCTCAACCAACGGTCGGCGCGTCAGATCCTCACCGTCCAGGCGCAGCAGGTCGAAGACCATGTACGTCACGGGCTTGCTCACCGAGAGCCTCGACGTCCGCCCAGGGTCCCGGACGTGCATCCGGGACGCGATCGCCTGCAGCGTCGGACGGCCGGTCGCGTCGAGCGCGATCACCTCACCGTCGACGAGGATCCCATCGGGGAGCCCACCCACAGTGGCCACGATCTCGGGGTACGCAGCCGTGACGTCGATCTCGCTCCGGTTCGTCAGCCGTACAGCGCCATCACGCGTCTCCGCGAGCAGCCGGACACCGTCCCACTTGACCTCGTGCACCCACTGGTCCCCTGCCGGCGGCACCCCTGGCGGATTCGCCGGGACCGCCAGCATGGGACGCATCAGACGTCGACGATCTCGCAGAGCACTCCGCCTGACGACACGGTCTCACCGGCCGCTGCCACCAGGTTCGTCACCTTGCCGGAGCGATGCGCGTTGATCGGCTGCTCCATCTTCATGGCCTCGATGACGACGATCAGGTCGCCGTCGGAGACCACGTCACCCTCGGCGACCGCGACCTTGACGATCGTGCCCTGCATCGGCGAGGCGAGCGTGTTGCCGGACGCATCGGCGACCTTGGCGCCCCGCGCGCGGCGGACGGGCTTCCGAACCGACGACGGCTTCGTACCGCCGATCTCCGCGGGCATCCGCACCTCGAGCCGGCGTCCGTTGACCTCGACGACGACCGTCGTGAGTGCCGGCGGCTCGTCAGACTCACCGAGCACCCCCTTGTACACGGGCAGGTTGCCGGTGAACTCGGTCTCGATCCAGCGGGTGTGGACGCTGAACTTCCCTCCTGCGGCTGTGTACGCCGGGTCGTTGAGCACGGCCTGATGGAACGGCACCACCGTTGGCATGCCCTCGACCTTGATCTCGCGCAGCGCGCGCCGGGAGCGCGCCAGGGCGTTCTCCCGGTCCGTACCGGTCACGATCACCTTGGCGATCAGCGAGTCGAACCCACCCGGCACGGTCATGCCCGCGTGGTACCCCTCGTCGACGCGCACGCCAGGGCCCGTCGGCGGCTGCCAGGCCACCAGGGTGCCCGGAGCCGGCATGAAGTTGCGTCCCGGGTCCTCGGCGTTGATGCGGAACTCGATCGAGTGGCCGGTGATGACCGGGTCGTCGAAGCCCAGCGCCTCGCCGTCGGCGATGCGGAACATCTGGAGTACGAGGTCGAGGCCGGTGACCTCCTCGGACACCGGGTGCTCCACCTGCAGCCGGGTGTTCACTTCGAGGAAGCTGATCGTGCCGTCGAGGCCCACGAGGAATTCGCAGGTGCCTGCGCCGACGTAGCCCGCCTCCTTGAGGATGGCCTTGCTCGACTCGTACAGCTGGTTCAGCTGTTCGGGCGACAGGAACGGCGCAGGTGCCTCTTCGACGAGCTTCTGGTGGCGGCGCTGCAGAGAGCAGTCGCGGGTCGACACGACGACGACGTTCCCGTGCTGATCGGCGAGGCACTGGGTCTCGACGTGCCGCGGCTTGTCGAGGTACCGCTCGACGAAGCACTCGCCGCGCCCGAACGCCGTGATGGCTTCGCGGGTCGCCGACTCGAACAGCTCCGGGATCTCCTCCATCGTGCGGGCGACCTTGAGCCCGCGGCCGCCACCGCCGAAGGCGGCCTTGATGGCGACCGGCAGACCGTGCTCCTTCGCGAAGGCCGTCACTTCCGTCGCATCGGCGACGGGGTCGGCGGTGCCTGGTACGAGGGGGGCGCCGACCTTCTGCGCGATGTGACGGGCCTTGACCTTGTCGCCCAGCGCGTCGATCGCTGCGGGCGGCGGCCCGATCCAGGTCAGTCCGGCGTCGATCACGGCCTGCGCGAAGCCGGCGTTCTCTGCCAGGAAGCCGTAGCCGGGGTGGACAGCGTCAGCGCGGGAGCGTGCGGCGACATCGAGAAGCTTGGCGACGTCGAGGTACGTCTCGGCCGGCGTCGCGCCGAACAGCGCGAACGACTCGTCCGCGAGCTTGACGAACAGCGAGTCGGCGTCGGAGTCCGCGTAGACGGCCACACTGGCCAGACCCGCATCTGCCGCGGCCCGGATGATTCGGACGGCGATCTCTCCCCGGTTGGCGATGAGGACCTTGCGGATGGCCACGGGCTTACCTCCTTGTGCGGCGTTGCGTCACGCAGTCTAGGGGGACCGCCGCGCCTCGACGCCACTTCCGGCATGAGTCCTCGCCGACGGAGGAAGATGTGCCACGTGAACACGATCCATACCCGCGCCTGGCGCAACGGAGAGGTCGTCAGCGACGGCTTCCCCCTCTCCGAGCTCGATGGCTGGCTGGCCAAGAAGGACACTCTGGTCTGGGCCGACCTCTGCGCGGCCGACGAGGACGTCCTCAACCAGCTGGCCGAGGAGCTGGGGTTGTCCCCGCTGGCGGTGGAGGACGCCGTGATGGACGGGGAGCGCGTCAAGCTCGCGCGGCATCCAGGCCACCTGTTCGTCACCTGCTACGGGACCTCGATCGACTTCGACAAGAGCAGAGACCACAAATCACGCCTGATCACGAGCCAGGTCTCCATCTTCGTCATGCCACAAGGGCTGGTGACTGTGCGCAAGGACGAGAACTTCGACATCGACGTCGTCATGCAGCATTGGGACGACGACGGCGACCTGCTCTCCGAAGGCGTGTTTGCCCTGCTCCACGGGCTGCTGGACGTGGTCGTCGACTCCCACTTCGAGGCTGTACAGCACCTCGACGACGCCATCGAGGACGTCGAGGCATTGCTGTTCGAGAACGGATCGCTCATGGGCAGGCAGGAGGGCATCTACCGGCTCCGCCGTGAAATCGTGGAGCTGCGCCGCGTCGTCCTGCCGATGCGCGAGGTGGTGTTGTCGCTCAACCGACGGCGGGACAGCCACGCAGATGAGGACGGGAACCACCAGGCGACACCCTCGATGAGCGGTACGACACTGGACGGCTGGTACGACGACCTGTACGACCACAGCCTGCGCGCCGCTGAGTGGACCGAGTCCTTGCGGGACATGATCAGTAGCCTCTTCGAGACGAACCTGTCCCTCCAGGACGCCCGTCTCAACACGATCATGAAGAAGCTCGCCGGCTGGGCCGCGATCATCGCCGTGCCCACCGCAGTCACCGGCTGGTTCGGCCAGAACGTGCCGTACTTGGGCTTCGCGCAACCTATCGGCGTGGCCATGAGCCTCGCGATGATCATCGGGGGCAGCCTCGCGTTGTACCTGGTGTTCCGCAAGTACGACTGGATCTAGTCCGGCTCGGTAGCCAGCCACGCGTCGACCTCCGCGAGCCAGGCCTTCTTCTCTGTGGGGCTCGCGAGGGATGCCGTGATGCTCGAGCTCGCCAGC
>DAIPZP010000217.1:530-3583 GCA_036782155.1 Propionibacteriaceae bacterium | reverse complement strand
GTGGGCGGGGGAGAGCCCGGGCGTGAGGGCGCACGGAACGCCGCTGGGGGCCGTGGCCCGACGCACTAGGGTTTCCCCATGACTTCGCACGTTCTCGCCGCCGTCGCATGGCCCTATGCGAACGGTCCCCGTCACATCGGACACGTGTCCGGGTTCGGCGTCCCCTCCGACGTCTTCTCCCGCTACCAGCGGATGATGGGCAAGAACGTGCTGATGGTCTCCGGGACCGACGAGCACGGCACGGCGATCCAGGTCCAGGCCGACAAGGAAGGCCTGACGCCGCGGCAGACGGCCGACAAGTACCACGGTGTCATCGCCGGCGACCTGAAGAACCTCGGGCTGACGTACGACCTGTACACGCGGACGACCACGAAGAACCACGCAACCGTCGTCCAGGAGCTGTTCCGGGCGCTGCACGCCAACGGCTACATCGTCGCGAAGACGCAGCTCGGCGCGATGTCGCCGTCGACCGGCCGTACGCTGCCGGATCGCTACATCGAGGGCACCTGTCCGCACTGTGGCTACGACGGTGCGCGTGGCGACCAGTGCGACAACTGCGGCCGCCAGCTCGACCCGATCGAGCTCAAGAACCCCCGCTCGCGGATCAACGGCGAGACGCCGCTGTTCATCGAGACCGAGCACCTCTTCCTCGACCTGCCCGCCCTCGCCGAGGCGCTCGGCTCCTGGCTGGAGACGCGGCGGGACTGGCGCCCGAACGTCCTCAAGTACAGCGCCAACCTCATCTCCGAGCTCCGGCCCCGGCCGGTGACCCGTGACCTCGACTGGGGCATCCCGATCCCGGTCGAGGGGTGGGACGACCAGCCGATGAAGCGCATCTACGTGTGGTTCGACGCGGTGGTCGGCTACCTGTCCGCCTCGATCGAGTGGGCCCGCCGCAGCGGCAACCCGGAGGCCTGGCGCGAGTGGTGGCTGAACCCTGACGCAGCCAGCTACTACTTCATGGGCAAGGACAACATCACCTTCCACTCGGTGATCTGGCCGGCCATGCTGCTCGGCGCGAACGGGCAGGGCGCCCGCGGCGGCACGCCCAGCGCGTTCGGCACGCTCCAGCTGCCGACCGAGATCGTGTCGAGCGAGTACCTCACGATGTCCGGCTCGAAGTTCTCGACCTCGCGCAGCACGGTGCTGTACGTGGGGGACTTCCTCGCCGAGTACGGCCCGGACGCGCTGCGCTACTTCATCTCCGTCGCCGGGCCTGAGAGCCAGGACGCCGACTTCACGTGGGACGAGTTCGTACGACGCACCAACACCGAGCTCGTCAACGAGTGGGGCAACCTCGTCAACCGGTCCATCTCGATGGCGCACAAGGGTGTCGGCGCCATCCCGACGCCGAGCACGCTGACGGACTCCGACGCCACGCTGCTCGCCGCCTCGGCTGGTGCGTTCACGACCGTCGGCAACCTCCTCGAGCGCTGCCGGTTCAAGGCCGCGCTCAGCGAGTCGATGCGGGTGGTGAGCCTCGCGAACAAGTACCTGTCCGAGCAGGAGCCGTGGAAGCTCAAGGAGGACACCGTCCGCCGCGACACCGTGCTCCACACCGCGCTTCAGGTGGTCTCCGACGCGAACACGATGCTCACGCCGTTCCTCCCGCATGCCTCGCAGCAGATTCACGAGGCCCTCGGTGGCACCGGCGTCTGGGCCGCTCAGCCCGACCTCGTGGAGGTCGACGAAGAGGGTGGCCCCTCGTACCCGGTCCTCACCGGCGACTACACCAAGCAACAGGCGCGCTGGGCGTCGATGCCGCTGCCAGCCGGCCGTCCGCTGGCCAAGCCCAGCCCGCTGTTCACGAAGCTGGACGAGACGCTCGGCGAAACGGGCCCCAGCTGGGCCCCGATCGGCTGAGCCGATGGCGATCCCCGATTTCGTCGTCGCGCTGCGCACCAAGATCGGCATGGCGCCGCTGTGGCTGTCCGGCGTGACGGCCGTCGTCCTCAAGGACGATCAGCTGCTCCTCGTACGGCGCGCTGACAACGGCGCATGGACCCCGGTCACCGGGATCATCGACCCCGGCGAGCAGCCCGCCGATGCGGCCGTGCGCGAGGTGGTGGAGGAGTCCGGTGTGCGGGTCGTTCCCGAGCGCCTCGCTGGGATCGGCGTCACCGACCTCGTCGTCTACGACAACGGCGACGAGTCCCAGTACCTCGACCTCACGTTCCGGATGCGCTGGACCGACGGCGACCCGTACCCCGCCGACGGCGAGAACACCGAGGCCCGCTGGTTCCCGCTCGACGCGCTGCCGCCGATGTCGTCCGAGATGACCGGACGGATCGAGGCCGCTCTGTCCGACCGGCCGAGCGCGCTGTTCCGCTACGCGGGAGGGCAGCTCGAGGGCTAGAGCTTCTCGGCTAGCCAGGACGCGTACGAGATGAGCACATCCTTGTACGGGCTCTGGCCGTTCGGCTTCGACGTACGGTTCACGGTCACCAGACGGCCGTGGTGAACGAAGCTCACCCACTCGCCAGGCGACTCGTTCGTGGTGGGGCAGTACCAGCCCTTGACCGAGCCGAGGCTCACCTCGGCGCCCTTGGCGTACGTCGGCAGGCACGTCGTCGTCTCCCGCTGCGTGAAGAACGGGCTGGTGTCCGGCATGACCAGGATCGTCGCCTCCTGCTCGGCGTCGGCGCTCGGGTACAGGCAGCCGAGCCCTGGCCAGTTGCGATCCTCCTGCTGGGCCTGCTCCTCGGTCGTCGGCATGGCGGTACTTGCGGGGTCGGTGTAGACACTCGTCGCTTCGCTCGCCACGCCGAGCCCGGCAAGGTGCTCGGCATCGGTGACGTACGAGCAGTCGATGGGGATCTTGCCGTCGGCGAGTGTCGTCGTGGTCGGGGTGGCCACCGGCGAGCCCGTACCCGTCGGGGCGGCGCTCGTGCTCGCCATCTCCGTCGCCGTCGTGCTGGCGCTGCAGCCCGCGAGCGCGAGGCAGAGCGCGACGGCTGCGAGGCGACGCATCATGGCCTCAACGTAGTGCGGAGCCGCTCGATCCTGACCGCGGCTTGCCGCATCGTCAGCGTCTCGCACCCCTTGGCCTTCGC
>DAIPZP010000217.1:0-520 GCA_036782155.1 Propionibacteriaceae bacterium | reverse complement strand
GGCGGGTGATGCAGCCGCCGAGGTCGTACGCGTCGTGGCAGCGCCGGACGTGGCGCCAGCCGCCGGTGCGGTACTCGAACTGCAACCGCCCACCGCGGCTAGTACGAGGCAGGCGGCGACGGCGACGAGGCGGCGCATCATGAGGAGAGGCTAGTGCCGAGGAGGGGAACAGGCAGGGTCGGACGTCCGGACATAGCCGATGATCGGGCTTCCTCAAGGTCCGATGCCCAGGGGCACTTGGCGACCGGAACCCCTACTGGCTCGTAGTCCGCACCGAGATGATTGGCTAAGTGCGTTCAGCCTTCGTACTCAGCCGTCACTCCCTTTGTCGAGGCCAGGTCTCGCCCAAGTACCCGCTCGAGACGGTCCCCGACGAAGCCGAGATTTGCGACCACCTTTGGAGCGCGTCCGGAGCTCGCCGGGTCCCTGCGTGCGACCGCCCAGCAGGCCCGGCGCCGTCAGCGCGGCTTCTTGCTATGGCGGGACAACGGTGGCGGAAGACTCGCGGACAAGGTCCGTC
>DAIPZP010000216.1:0-3585 GCA_036782155.1 Propionibacteriaceae bacterium | reverse complement strand
ACGAACCTCTTCGCGGCGCCCGTGACGCTGTCCGGCGTCAAGCTGAGCTGCAACTGGATGGCCGCGTGCGGCGAGGACGGTGAGGACGCAGCGCTGTACGACACGGTGCAGGCCGTCGCCATGGAGCTGTGCCCCGCGCTCGGCATCTCCGTACCGGTCGGCAAGGACTCGCTCTCGATGCGTACGCGCTGGACGGATGCTGATGGGGTCGCCCGCCAGGTCACGTCGCCGGTGTCGCTCGTGGTGTCGGCGTTCGCGTCGCTGCCGAGCGTGGCCGGTACCTGGACGCCGGAGTTGACGTCCGGGTCGCTGCTCGTGCTCGTCGACCTCGGCGCCGGCAAGGACCGGCTCGGCGGGTCGATGCTGGCGCAGGTGAGTGGGCAGTACGGCGATGTCGTACCCGACCTCGACGATCCATCGCGCCTTGTCGCGCTGGCATCGGCGCTGGAGGCGCTGCGGGCTGAGGGGCTCGTGTCCGCCTACCACGATCGGTCCGACGGTGGTCTGTGGGCGACGGCTTGCGAGCTGGCTTTCGCGGGAGCAATCGGCGTGGAGATCGAGGTCAGCCGCGTCGCGTCGCTGTTCAGCGAAGAGCTGGGCGTCGTGCTCGGGGTTGCTGAAACTGACGCCGCCCGGGTGCTCGAGGTGTTGGGTGAGGCGGGGCTCGGGGGGCTCAGTCGAGTCGTCGGGCACACCACCGGGGACCGACGGATGCGCGTGGACATCGTCGGCGAGGAAGTCCTCGACGAGTCGTTGACCGACCTGGCGCAGGCGTGGGACGAGGTGTCGTGGCGGATCGCGGCGCTGCGGGACAACCCGGAGTGCGCCGACGAGGAGCATGCGGCCGTCGGCGCCGAGGAGCCGACGTTGATCGTGGCGCCGTCGTACGACCCGGTGGTTGACATGGCCGCGCCGTACATCGCGCGCGGCGTGCGTCCGAAGGTGGCGATCCTGCGCGAGCAGGGCGTGAACAGCCACGTCGAGACGGCGTACGCGTTCCATGCGGCCGGCTTCGCCACGTACGACGTGCACATGACCGACCTGCAGTCGGGCCGCTTCGACCTCGCAGACGTCGTGGGCGTGGTCGCGTGCGGCGGGTTCTCGTACGGTGACACGCTCGGTGCGGGGGAGGGCTGGGCGCGGTCGGTGCTGTTCCACCCGCAGCTCACCGACGCGTTCGAGGCGTTCTTCCACCGCGAGGACACGTTCGGGCTCGGCATCTGCAACGGGTGCCAGATGTTCGCCGCGCTGGCCGATCTGATCCCGGGCGCCGAGGCGTGGCCCCGGTTCACGCGGAACCGGTCGGAGCAGTTCGAGGCGCGGCTCAGCCTCGTCGAGGTGCTCGAGTCGCCGTCGCTGTTCTTCTCCGGCATGGCCGGTAGTCGGATGCCGATCGCCGTCGCGCACGGTGAGGGCTTCGCCGACTTCTCGGCGCAGGGAGACGCTGGGGGGGTCGTACGGTCGGCACGGTTCGTACGGGCGGACGGGACCCCTGCGGTCTCGTACCCGGCCAACCCCAACGGCTCGCCGGACGGCCTCACCGCCGTGACAACGCCTGATGGGCGGTTCACCGCGATGATGCCGCACCCGGAGCGGGTCGCCAGGAATGCCCAGCTGTCCTGGACCTCGGCCCCGCTCGAGCAGGAGAGCCCGTGGCAGCGGATGTTCCGCAACGCGCGGGTCTGGGTCGACTGATCCACACAACAGAGAGGGTTCTCCCATGTCCATCCAGCACACGGTCGTGTTCCGGCTCGCCCACGAGGCCGGTTCGCCGGCCGAGACGGAGTTCCTGAGCAAGGCTCGCACGACGCTCACCGCGATCCCGGGCGTCACCGAGTTCACGATCAACCGACAGGTGAACCCGAAGAGCGATCTGGTGTGGCAGTTCTCGATGGTCTTCGCCGACCAGGACGCGTATGACGCGTACAACACCCATCCCGAGCACGTCCGTTTCACCACCACCCGCTGGCAGTCTGAGGTTGCGGGCTTCCAGGAGTACGACTTCGAGACCCTCTGATAACCCGCGGGGGAGAGCACCTATCACGTTGAGGAGAGGACTTATGCGGGTGAGGAGAGGACTTGTGCGGGTGGGGAGAGGACTTGTGACGCAATGAGCACGCCGGAACCACCCGTGTCGACCGGACCTCGCGCGGTTCCACGTCGTGTCGTGATCGGTGGGGTGGTGGTCGCCGGCCTCATCAGCTGGGGCGGTGCTGGGTTCGTGACGTGGAACGCCTGGCGGACCGGGTTCCAGGCTGGACACGTACGCATCGAAGGTGCCGCCGGTCTGTACATGGTCCTTGCTCTCCTCGCCACCGCCTTGGCAGCGCTGCCGTTCACGTTCCTGCAGTGGGTCGACCCCGAGCAGAAACAGCGGTGGCGCACCGTAGGAGGAGCTATCGGCCTGGTCGGCTGCGGGCTGTTCCTTCTCCTGTGGCTCACCGGCTAACCCGGGGGCTCCCAACTTCTCTCCTCACCCGCACAGGTGCTCTCCTCACCCGCACAGGTGCTCTCCTCACCCGCACAGGTGCTCTCCTCGGGGACTGGGGGGTGAGCAGGCGGCTGGTAGAGTTGGGCCAGCCCGGGTGCGTCCGCAACGGGTGATGGCGCTGGTCTGCGCCCGTTGTTCTGTTGTAGAGATGAGTTTCCCCCATGGCCGAGTCAGTTTCTCGCCGCGCGTCCAAAGGTCCCAAGCAGCGCTGGACGGCCTCCCAGAAGAAGGCTCGTACGAGCGCTGCGCGACCGGCGTCCGGCTTCAACCGGACCAGCGACCGACGCGATGCTAGCGGACGAAGCGATAGCCGGCCGGTGAGCGGACGCACCGACCGCACCTTCGACCGCAACGATCGCGGCCCCTCGGGGGATCGCCAGGACCGTCCGCGCTACGGGGATCGCTCCGCTCCTGCTCGTACCGACGACCGCGGCCGCTACGCGGACCGCTCGGCTCCCGCTCGTACCGACGACCGGGGACGCTACGGGGATCGCTCCAGCGCCCCCCGCATCGATGACCGCCAGGACCGCCCGCGTTACGGGGATCGTCCGACCACAGGACGTACGGATGACCGCCCACGCTACGAGGGCCGCTCGAGCTATCCGCGCACCGCGGGTGGGCAAGATCGGGGTCGGTACGGGGATCGCCCGAGTACCGGCCGTACCGATGACCGTCCCCGTTACGAAGGCCGCAGCGACAGCCGTCCGGACAGCCGGGCCGACGCAGGGCGCTCACGTGAGCTGCCGAACAGCCGTTGGCAGGCCGGACGCGACTCACGCCGCCCGAACTGGTCCGACGAGGGTGCCCGCCGGGACCAGGTCGGCTCATCAGGCCGTTGGGCCGATGCCCGCGACAGCCGTGGGGGCCAGCCCCGAGGCCGCGAGGATGACCGTCCGCAGACCGGTACGCCGCCGTGGCGCGGTTCCGAGCGCAACGATCGCCCTGCCGAGCGCAGCGGCGACCGCTACCGCAGCGACGATCGTTCGAGCACAAGCAACGATCGTCCTAGCTACAGCAACGATCGTCCCCGCTACAGCAACGACCGTCCCAACAGCGACCATCCCCGCTCCAGCGACGATCGCCCCCGCTACCGC
>DAIPZP010000215.1:0-3607 GCA_036782155.1 Propionibacteriaceae bacterium | reverse complement strand
CGTGCAGGTACAGCGCACTCGGTACCAGGAACGAGCTGGCGGTGACGACGAGGAACAACATCGACGCGTACCACTCGAAGCGGTTCGACGTGGCGCGTTCGAGTCGCGCCAGCATCGTGATGAAGCCAGCCGCGAGGAGGACGAGAAGCAGGATCTGTGCGCCCGTCGTGCCGAGGGCGGCGACCGTCCACGCCTCGAGCGGCTCCCGGACGGTAGCCACGGGGGACGTCGGGAAGTGCCACTCGGCCTGGAGCTGCACCGCGACGTGGTAGTAGTTGCCGCCGGCCGCAACACGCGTCGCGATCTCGCGGTACAGCTCGATGTCGTGGTGCCTACCGTTGCCCGTGTCGGTGTCGACCGCGTACGACGGCGTGCTGGGTCCTGCCACGAGACCCCATCCGATGAGGGCCAGCACCACGACCGACACCACCAGAGCGAGCCGGCGCGTCAGCCAGGACGGGCCGCCCTCGGTTCTCTGCACCCCGTCAGGGTAGAGGGCTCCGACCGATGGATGGGGGACGGACGAGACCATCCTCACCGTGCCCATCAGGTGAAGCGTGCCCATAGGGTGAACCGCGTGAGTACGGGGAGCAGGCCACGCCTGGCGCGGCCGGGCGCCGTCTGGCTCGTCCTCGGCAGCATCGCCACGGTCCAGATCGGCGCCGCGATCGCCAAGCACCTCTTCGGTCTCGCGAGCCCGACGGGCATCGTGTGGCTCCGACTCGCCACGGCGGCCGTCGTCCTGCTGCTGTGGTCCCGGCCGAAGCTGCGCGGCCGTACGCGCAACGACTGGCTCCTGGTCACCGGCTACGCGGTCGCTCTCGCGGGGATGAACTGGTGCATCTACCAGGCGTTCAGCCGGATCCCGGTCGGGCTCGCGGTGACGCTCGAGTTCCTCGGCCCGCTCACGGTTGCGCTGGTCACGAGCCGAGGGGTACGGGAGATCGTCTGGGCCCTTCTCGGTGGCACCGGCGTCGTGCTGCTCGGCTTCAGCCCCACCTCACTCAGCTGGGCTGGCGTCGGATTCGCGCTGCTCGCCGGTACGGGCTGGGCCGCGTACATCGTCATCTCCCCGCATCTTGGGCGCCACTGGGACGGCATCGGCGGCCTCGCGGTGGCCCACGGGTTCGGGGCGATCGCCCTAGCCGCCCCTGCAATCATCCTCAACGGGGCCGCCCTCGCCAACCCGACGGTGATCGGCCTGGGACTGCTGGTCGGCCTGCTGAGCTCGGTGATCCCGTACAGCCTCGAGCTTCAGGCCCTCCGCACGCTTCCCACGAGGGTCTTCTCGGTCCTTATGTCGCTGGAGCCGGCCTTCGCCGCGTTGGCCGCCTTCATCATCCTCGGCGAGCGACTCAGCCTCGTCGACCTCATGGCGATGGGGTGCGTGGTCGTCGCGTCGGTGGGCATCACCCGTTCGGCCAAGGGCTGACGCAGTACAGGTTCTCTCCCCGAGCAGTACAGGTTCTCTCCCCGAGCAGCACAGGTTCTCTCCTCGAGCGGATACCTGCTCTCCTCGAGCGGGCCGCTCAGGACTGGGTTGCCCACCACTCGCGGAGCTCCGCCTCGGCGACGTCCGGCGCCACGGGGCCGCGATCGAGTCGCCGCTCGAGCAGGAACTTGTACGCCTTGCCGATCACCGGGCCCGGGCCGACGTCAAGGATCCGCATGATCTCGTTGCCGTCGAGGTCCGGCCGCGTCGAGTCGAGCTCTTCCGCCGCCTCCAGCTCGTCGATGCGCCACTCCAGCTCCTCGTACGCCCTCCGCAGCCGGTCGGCCTTCGCCTGGTTGCGCGTCGTACAGTCGGAGCGGGTGAGGATGTGGAGCCGCTCGAGCTCGGGGCCGGCGTCCCGCACGTACCGGCGTACGGCCGAGTCGGTCCAGACGCCCTCTCCGTACCCGTGGAACCGCAGGTGCAGCTCCACCAGCAGTGAGACGGAGTCGACGACGTCCTTGGAGTACCGCAGGTCGGTCAGCCTCTTGCGGATCATCTTGGCGCCGACCACGTCGTGGTGGTGGAACGAGACCTTGCCGCCCGGCTCGAAGCGTCGGGTCTTCGGCTTGCCGATGTCGTGGAGCAGCGCGGCCAGCCGGTTGGCGATGTCGGGGGCGTGGTGACGTTCCCGCTCGAGGACGATCGCCTGGTCGAGCACGATCAGCGAGTGCTCGTACACGTCCTTGTGGCGGTGGTGCTCGTCGCGCTCCAGCCGTAGCGCGGGCAGCTCGGGGATGAACTGGTCGGCAACACCCGTAGCCACCAGCAGGTCCAGACCGACCCGCGGCGCGTCCAGAAGAAGCAGCTTCGTGAACTCGTCCCTGATCCGCTCGGCCGACACGATCTCCAGCCGTGGGGCCAGCTCGGTCATCGCGCGTACGACGTCGGGCTCGGGCCGCAGCTGAAGACGCGCCGCGAACCGGGCCGCCCGCATCATTCGCAGCGGGTCGTCGCTGAATGAGATCTCCGGCGAGGTCGGGGTGCGCAGGATGTGATCGGCGAGGTCGTCCAGGCCGCGGTACGGGTCGACGAACGTCCCGTCGACGACCGAGACGGCCATGGCGTTGACCGTGAAGTCGCGCCGTACGAGATCGGCCTCGATGGCGTCACCGAACGCCACGATCGGCTTGCGCGTATCCGGCTCGTACGCGTCGGCACGATGCGTGGTGACCTCGATCTGCCAGGACCTCTCGCCGTCGCGCAGCAACGTGCCGATCGTCCCGAAGTCGCGGCCCATGTCCCAGGTCGCGTGGTTGAGGTGCCGCAGCAGCCGCTCGATATCGTCCGGGCGCGCGTTCGTCGTGAAGTCGAGGTCCTCCGACGCTTCTCCGAGGAGCGCGTCACGCACCGGCCCGCCCACCACGTACAGGCTGAACCCGCCGGAGGCGAACGTCTCACCCAGCCGGGCGACCACGGGCAGCCTCGTGAGCGCGGCGAGCGCGCGCTGCTGGGTCACCGAGAGTTCGGACACAGCGGGCAAGTCTACGGAACCCGCCGGACGCGAGCGACGTACGCCCGATGCTGCCGCCGCACCCCGCCCGTAGGCGTCCCAGCGCTCAAAGGACGCCCCCTTAGGATGAGCGAGTGATCCGCCCAGATCCTGTACCGGCCACGCCGCGGCGGCGAGGCGGCGTCATGGCTGTCCTGATCCGAATCACCCTTGCTCTGCTCGTCCTCGTGTCGGCGTTCGCGTTCCACCCACCTGCGTACGCGGCGGACACGGCGGTCGACGTCAAGCTCACGACCTCGGAGATCATCGGCACGGGGGCTGACGCGGTATTGCACCTAGCCGGGACGGTGACCAACACCGGCACCTCAACCCTCTACACGGTCCAGGTCCTCACCTGGCGGGACACGACGCCGATCACGTCCCGCGCCCAGCTCGACACCGCGCTTGCCGCCTCACCGACGGCCACCACTGGGTCCCGGCTCACGATCCCCGGCTCGTTCCAGTCGATCACCGGGTCGCCGAAGCCCTGGGAGCCCGGCGCGTCGAACACGTTCTCCGTTACCTCGAAGCTCAGCGACCTCGACCTGAGCGCCACCGGTGTCTACCTGGTCGGCGTCCACATACGTGCCGCGATCGACATGTCGGCCTCGTACTCGACGATG
>DAIPZP010000214.1:0-3619 GCA_036782155.1 Propionibacteriaceae bacterium | reverse complement strand
GACTGGGCCTCGTCGGGTCGTCCTTCGATCGACATCGGCATGCCACCGAGACCGATGGCGCTGACCGTACGGGGACCGAGTGGGCGTTGTTGCATATTTCCTCCTGGACTGGGTTATCAACACCCAACCTATGCGGCGCCACCACAAACAACGGGCGCGGCCACCGAACCGACGCTTCCGCTCAGACTGCTGCGCCGACACCCTTCGGGAATGACCTCTTCACCAGCCGGTCGACGATCTCGAACGCGAGGTCCACGGCGATCGCCAATCCCACGACGACAAGGGAAGATGCCACCATCATCGCGTAGTTCTGCGTCTTGAGGCCGAGGAAGAGGATGCGGCCGAGGCCGCCGGCCCCCACGTACGCAGCCAGGGTCGCGGTCGCCAGCACCTGGAGCGTGGCCGACCTGATCCCGCCGAGCAGAAGCGGCATCCCGAGCGGCGCCTCGACGCGGAAGAGGATCTGCCACTCGGTCATCCCCATGGCCCGCGCTGCATCGACGGCGTCACGCGGCGCACCCTCGACCCCCGCGTAGGCCCCGGCCAGTACAGACGGCAACGCCAGCAGCACGAACGCCAGCATCGGCGCGGCCAGCCCGATGCCGAGCAGCAGCCCGAACAGCGTCACCACGCCGAGCGTCGGCAGCGCCCGCGCGGCGCCGGTCGAGCTGACGATGAAGGTACGGAACCGGTGCGAGTGCCCGACCGCGTACCCCAACGGGATCCCGATGAGGCAGGCGATCACGGTGGCCACTGCCGTGTACCAGAGGTGCTCGACCGTGCGCGCGCCCCAGCCGCTCGGTCCGGACGCGTTGACCGGATCGGCGAGCCACTGCCAGGCGGCGAGCAGGAAGTTCATGCGGCCACCACCTGCTTGTCCTCGACGGTCGTCCGCCGGGCATCGCGCCTGGCGGCAGCGCGCTCCCACGGCATGAGCAGCCGCCCCAACCCGACGAGGCCGAGATCGACGGCCACCGCGACCACGACCGTGGCGCCGATGCCCGAAGCCACCTCCGCCAGGATGCCGCGCTGGAAGCCGTCGGTGAGCAGCATGCCGAGGCTGTTGACGCCCAGCAACGCGCTGACCGGTACGAGGCTCACGGTGCTCACCGCCACCACGCGCAGGCCGGCCAGCAGCGCCGGTCCAGCGAGCGGGAGCTGTACGCCGACGAAGCGGCGCAGGGGTCCGTACCCCATGGCCGTCGCCGCCAGCAGCGCGTCAGTGCTCACCGCGTCGAGCGCGTCCGCGGCGTAGCGAACCATCAGCGCCACTCCGTACAACCCGAGAGCGGCGACGACGTTGATGAGCGACCGTACGGAGGTGCCGAGGATCAGTGGCAGCACGATGAACAGCGGTAGCGACGGGATTGCGTAGATGAGGCCGGCGACCAGGAGGAGCGTGAACCGCGACCGCCGGAAGCGGCTGGCGAACCACGCGACGGGGATGGCCACGACGAAGCTCAGGACGATCGCCGGCAGCGCGAGCCAGAGGTGGGCCCAGGTCGCGTCGGTGATGGTGCTGACGTTGTTGAGGATCCACTTCACGCCAGGCGCCCAACCGGTCGGCCGGTCGGGTCGACGACGAGGCGGCCGGAGACATGAAGGGCACGCGCTTCGTCCAGCCCGAGGAACGACGTGACGAAGTCGTCGGCCGGGTTGGCCATGATCTCCTCGGGCGTGCCTTGCTGCGCGATGCGGCCGCCTGTCGCGACGATGACGATCTTGTCGCCGAGCGTGATGGCCTCGGCGATGTCGTGGGTCACGAAAAGGATCGTCTTTCCCAGCTCGCCCTGGAGGCGCAGGAGCTCGCGCTGCAGGTCCGCCCGTACGATCGGGTCGACCGCCCCGAACGGCTCGTCCATGAGGAGGATGTTGGGATCCGCCGCGAGCCCCCTGGCCACGCCGACGCGTTGCTGCTGACCACCGGACAGCTGCCACGGGTAGCGGCGCGCCATGGACGGGTCGAGCCCCACGATCTCCATGAGGTCCACGGCGCGCTGCCGCGCCTCGCGGGCTGGAGTTCCCTGGAGAACCGGCACCGTGGCGATGTTGTCGACGGTCGTGCGGTGGGGCAACAGACCGGAGTTCTGCATGACGTAGCCGATGCTGCGCCGCAGCTCAACGGGGTTGCGGTCCGCCACATCGACGTCGTCGATCAGCACCTGGCCGCTCGTCGGGGTGACAAGCCGGTTCACCATCCGGAGCAGCGTCGTCTTGCCGCACCCGCTCGACCCGACCAGGACCGTGATCTCGTGAGAGGCGGCGACAAGGCTCAGATCGGACACGGCGAGCGTGCCGTCGTCGTACGACTTCGACACGTGCCTGAACTCGATCATGACCCACCCTCCCACGCATGGAACCGTCGGTGCAGGGGCTGCATTCCTCCTGCGCTGGTGCGGAGCGTCATAAAGGAGGATGTCCACACCTGCGCCCCTGTGATGACCGTCTCGCTCGATACTGTGTTCGGGCGAAAGGACGGAATGACCGAGGGCGAAGCTCCGCGAGCGGCGTCACCCACGCTTGCCACGGGGGCAGTGGGGATCTTCTACGACCGTGCTGTGCTCGGCGCGGCCCTGCATGACCTTCGGGCGAGGGATTACCGGGTGGTGGCTTTCGACTGCCGCCGCTGGGTGAACCCGCTGGCCGCCGGCCAGGAGGTGGGGGCAGCGCTGGGGATGCCCGAGTCCTTGCCCCGTACGATCCCCGTCGTCGGCACCTACCTCGAAGAGCTCGCCCGCAGCGATGCGCCGTTCGGCGACCTTCGTCTGCGCCTCGCGGTCGTGCTTGGGGTCTTCGATGACTTCGTCACCCGTCACCGCGCCGACGCGCTCGTGCTTCTCGACGAGTTCGCCCAGGCAGCACGCATGGGGCAGCTGTTCCAGCACCGGATCCTCGTCCTGGTCCAGTCGGACGACCCGGACCTCGAGGTCGTGGCCGTGCCGACGGTGACCATCCCCGACCGGCAGACCTTTCGTACGTCGCTCTGGACCCGAGCACGGCCCTGAGCCTGGCCGGACAACACCTCTTCTGACACGGACAACACCTCACCTACTTCGGCCACGCTTGGTGGCCTGTCCGACAACGCTGGCGCCAGCACTCGTTCGCTGGGCTTGGGGCATTGCTCCACAGCCCGGAAGGACCTGTCATGGCCGGTTGCTCGACCACCTCGGCGCGTTTCGACGCCGACTGGGATCAATGCGCAGACGCTTGTCTCTCAGCGCCGTTATCGGTGACGGCCAGTGAAGCGCTCCACTGTGCTCGTCGCGAGGGCGATCCGTGGCTGGCCCGGCTGATCGCCGCAGCCCAGGCTGGTGATGACCTCGCCGGACGGTGCGTCGTGCAGGCCGTGCTCGGCCGGCTGGTGGCCATGGCGCGGCGAGATTCACGGCTCGGTGTCGACGAGCTGGTCGGCGCGTTGTGGCTGCGCATCCGCTCGTACCCGTTGGAACGGCGGCCGCGCGCGATCGTGAGCAACCTCGTGCTGGATGCGCGGAAGGATGTCGTTGCCGAGCTTCGGCCGCTGCCCGTCTCCCAGCCGACGGAGCCGCGCCGCCACGCGGTCGCCGCGAACGTGCTGGTGGAGGCCGTACGGATCGGGGTCATCGATGCTGGTGTAGCC
>DAIPZP010000213.1:0-3649 GCA_036782155.1 Propionibacteriaceae bacterium | reverse complement strand
GCCGGTCACCGGTCGGTCGGTGGCATGCGCGCCAGCATCTACAACGCCATGCCGCGCCAGGGCGTTGACGCTCTCATCGCGTTCATGGACGACTTCGCTCGCACGAACGGCTGACCACGTTGCGCATTCGTACCTTCAACGCCATCAGCGCGCTCGGTCTCGACCGGCTGCCCGCCTCGTACGAGGTCGGCTCCGATGTCGACGCCCCCGACGGCATCCTCGTCCGTTCGGCGGACCTGCACAGCGTCACGCTTCCCGCTTCGGTGCTGGCCGTGGCCCGTGCCGGCGCCGGTACGAACAACATCCCGGTCGCCGAACTGAGCAAGCGCGGCATCGTGGTGTTCAACACCCCGGGCGCCAACGCGAACGCGGTGAAGGAGCTCGTCATCGCGGGCATGCTGCTCGCCGCGCGTAACCTCGTGCCGGCAGCTGCGTTCGCCGCAGGGCTCAGCGGAACCGACGTGGAGATCAACGAGGCGACCGAGAAGGGCAAGAAGGCGTTCGTCGGCTTCGAGCTGCCGGGCAAGACGCTCGGCGTCATCGGCCTCGGCGCCATCGGCGTGCAGGTCGCCAACGCGGCTCAGGGCCTCGGCATGCGGGTGCTCGGCTTCGACCCGCAGATCACTATCGGTCACGCGTGGCAGCTGGCGAGCGACGTCGAGCGCGCCGCCACCTTGGAGGACGTGTTCGCCGGTGCCGACATGGTCACCGTCCACGTCCCGCTGATCGACGCCACGAAGGGCCTCGTCAACGCGGAGCGGCTCTCGCTGATGAAGCCCGGTTCGGTACTGCTCAACTTCTCGCGCGCTGGGATCGTCGACGAGGCTGCCGTGCTCGCGGCGATCGAGAGCGGCACCCTGGCGTCGTACGTGTGCGACTTCCCGTCCTCTGCACTGATCGGCAAGGACAAGGTGGTGGCGTTGCCGCACCTCGGCGCCTCGACCGGCGAGGCGGAGGACAACTGCGCGGTGATGGCCGCGGATCAGCTGGCTGCCTACCTCGACGACGGCGAGATCCTGAACTCTGTGAACTTCCCGGAGGCCTCCTTGCGGCGCGCTCCCGGCACGTCCCGGCTTGCGATCGCCAACTCGAACGTGCCCAACATGGTGGGTCAGATCTCGACGTTGCTCGCCGACGCGGGGCTCAACATCGCCGACCTGCTCAACAAGTCGCGCGGAGAGTTGGCATACACGCTCATCGACGTCGACGGTGACCTCACCGACGACGTCATGGCGAAGATCCGCAGCATCGCAGGGGTCCTCGCTGCTCGCCGGCTCTGAGCTGGAGGGGCCTTCTACAGCCAGTCGAGCCACTGGCCGTGGCTGCCGACCCGTGCCAGCGGTACGCCGTCGAGCGCGAGAACGAAGCACGGGCGCGGGTCGTCGGTGAAGCCAGCGGGCAGCACGTCGCGTACTGCGGGCACCACCTTCGTTCCTTCGTTCGTCACCCAGTGCACACCCAGCTCGCTGAGCAGCTCGAGATGCCGCATGCGGGCGTCTCGGGGCAGGTACGCGAGCGTCGCGGAATGTACGACGACGACGGTCGCGTCGCGCGGAGCAGCAGCGATCACCCCCGGCAACGCGTCGGTGATGTCACCGGCGACCCGCAGCGCGTCGTGGCCGGCGACCGTACGCAATGCTCCGGCGAGTCGTTGCTCGCGGACCTCCTCGCCCGGCCAGACGAGAGCGCGCAGCCACGCCGCGTCGTCAGGATCCTCAGGGTCCAGCGGGTTGCGATCGATGCCGGCGCGCCAGGCGACGTTGGGCACTCCCAGCGGGAGTCCGGTGCCGGTGACTCGGCACTCGATGGTCACCTCGCCGGGCGTCCCTCCCGTGACGACGGTGCCGTCCTCGAGCGTCCACCGGTAGCCGTACAGGTCAGGGAACAGCCCGAGCCCTGCCGACATCCCCACCTCGATGAGCGCGATCGGTTGGGGGAGTGAGGCGAGAACGGGCGCGATCACCGCACACCGACCCACCTCGTTGGTCTGCGTGAAGCGCGTGGTGACGAGCCGCTCGATCTGCGGCCAATGGCTCGCGACCCAGTCGGGCAGCGAGGGATCGGCGTCCAGCGGGCCACCGAGAAACTTGCACGCGCCGAGGAAGAGGTTCGGTTGGCGAGCCGCGGCCGGCAGTGCATCGAGCCGTGCCGCGATCGACGGTGTCGAGGCGACCTGGCGGCTCACGCGGGCCCACGCCGGCGAGCTCGGCTGGACCTCGGTCGCGAACCATTCGTACAGCTCCGGGATCGCCGCCGACTCCCAGTACCGCGTGGTCTTCATGGATGGGACCCTACGACAGGCGAACACTAGTTACGTACACTACAGACGTGCTCACCCGCAGCGATCGACTTGACCGTCTCCCGTTCACGCGGCGACACGCTCGCCTCCTGCTCGGCTCTGGCCTCGGCTGGGCCCTCGATGCCATGGATGTCGGCCTCATTGGGTTCGTCATGGCCGCCCTCGCCAAGCAGTGGTCGCTCTCGGCCGCGACGCTCGGCTGGATCGGCTCGATCGGGTTCGCCGGCATGGCCGTCGGTGCGTCCGTCGGTGGCCTGCTCGCCGACCGCATCGGACGGCGGCAGGTGTTCGCGCTGACGCTCCTCGTGTACGGACTCGCCACCGGCGCCGCCGCGCTGTCGATGTCTGTCGGCATGCTGGTCGCGCTGCGGTTCGTGGTCGGAATCGGTCTGGGCGCCGAGCTCCCGGTCGCGTCCACGCTCGTGTCCGAGTACGCCCCGCGACGTATCCGAGGGCGTGTCGTCGTGGCGCTGGAGGCGTTCTGGGCGCTGGGCTGGATCTTCGCGGCCCTGCTCGGCTACTTCCTCATCCCAGGATCGCCCGCCGGATGGCGGTGGGCCTTGGCTGTGGGGATCGTGCCCGCCGCCTATGCCCTGTACGTGCGTTTCGGGCTGCCCGAGTCCGTACGGTTCCTGGAGCGGCGCGGCCGCATCGATGAGGCCGAGGCTGAAGTCCAGACGTATGAGCGGGCTGCCGGTGTCGAACCGGAGCCTTCGGAGCTTCCTGCGGCCCGCGTGGGCGGATCCGAGTCGATCTGGTCTCGTACGCTTCGGCGACGGACAGCTGCCTTGTGGGTCGTCTGGTTCGGCATCAACCTGTCGTACTACGGGGCTTTCACGTGGATCCCCACCCTGCTCAGTGCTGGCGACGCGGGGCTGACGAAGTCGTTCGCGTGGACACTCATCATCACGCTCGCGCAGATCCCCGGGTACGCCGCGGCAGCGGTCCTTATCGAGGTCTGGGGGAGACGGGCGACGTTGGCCACGTTCCTCGCCGGATCGGCCGTGGCTGCCATGCTTTTCGGGTGGGCGGTCTCCCAGCACCCTCTGGTCGCTGGATGGGTCATCGGTAGTGGCTGCCTGCTGTCGTTCTTCAATCTTGGGGCCTGGGGTGCGCTGTACGCGGTCGGCCCGGAGATCTACCCGACCACCAGCCGCGGCACGGGAACGGGTGCGGCAGCGGCGTTCGGCCGGATCGCGGCGATCATCGCGCCACTGTCCGTGCCCCTGCTGATCGGCGTCGGCGGTCGGCCACTGGTCTTCGGCACCTTCGCGGTTGCCTTCGCGATCGCTACCGTCGCCGCGCTGTTCCTCCCCGAGCGTCGCGGCGAGACTCTCGACGCCTGACTCA
>DAIPZP010000212.1:0-3650 GCA_036782155.1 Propionibacteriaceae bacterium | reverse complement strand
GGCGGAGCTGGCCACGGCCGCCTGGGACGTCACCGATATCGCCCTCGTCCAGAGCGTCTTGGGGCAAGGGCCACGCGGCACCCCGCGGTACGAGGTGCGGGAACGGCTGGCGCTGGCGACGGGGTGAGCCGCGCGGTCCCGAACGTTCATCGCCCATAGGATGCCAGTGTGGGCAGCCGAGACGAGGACGACCGAGGAGTCTCGAGGACCCGGCTCGGTGTGTACCTGATCGACGGTGGCCGGCGGGCGAGTGTCTCGCGGCGAGTTCCACCGCACGTACTCACCGCACTGCGAGGGCTGCGGCCCCATCTCGACCGGCTCGTCGTTGGCGCTCCTCGTACCATCCTCGACGCGGATCGAGCGCTGCTGAACGACGTGGCCGACACTCTCATCACCGAGGATGGACTGACGCACGGACCCGTGGTGGCGTCGCTGGGGGATCAGGTGGCCGGCTACGACCAGGTGCTGCTCACCGGGTCCGGCTGGTTCGGGCCGGTGGCCGACCTCGGGCCGGTGCTGGACCGGATGAGGGACGTCGCCGTCTGGTCGCTGCTCCCGAAAGGATCAGGCCTTCCCTTCGAGCCCGTGTTCCGGCTGACCCTCGATCCGGACTGGTACGTGATGCCAGCCGCGCTCGCCGCCTCCGCCGAGCTTGCGGGTTGGCGACGTGGCACCGAAGAGCTGGAGTTGAGGGCGAGCGCGTTGGACGGAGTTCCCTACGCGTTCGCGCCAGCGGCTTATCTCTCGGCGGATCCGGCCCTCATGAACCTGTCGCAGCTCATCGACGACGGGCTTCCGTTCGTTCCGCTGGCGTCCTTCACGGTCGACCCGCTGGTCGCCGACCGGTTGGCCGTGGTCCCGGCGGACGGTTTCGAGCGCTTGACGTGCTCCGGGATCGACATGGCTGAGGTCTGGCGAGGACTGCTCGACAGGGCGCCCTTGCGCGTGCTGTCCACGAACCTGGGTCTCACCCGCGTGCTGGGATCGCAACCGGCGCCCATGACGACGCTGAGGACGGCGGTGCTCCTGCACCTGTACCACGACGAGCTGGCCGACGACCTCATGGACCGCGTCGACCTGCTGCCTGGAGACGTGGACGTCATCGTCACCACTACGGGCGAGGCAAAGCGGGCTTCGATTGAGGCACGGCTTGCGGCCCGCCCACGTCAGTACACGCACGAGGTCCGGGTCGTGGCCAGCAACAGGGGACGCGACATCTCGGCATTGCTGGTCGGGTGCGCGGACGTGCTCGCCGACGAGTCGTACGACATCGTGGTGAAGCTCCACGGCAAGCGCTCCCTGCAGGACGACGTCAACGCGTCGGCCTGGTTCCGACGACACCTGTTCGACAACCTGCTGCCCAGTGCCGGCGCCGCCGCGGAGCTGTACGACTGGTTCGCTTCCGATCCGCAGCTGGGAATCGTGGTGCCACCCGTCATCCACATGTACTACCCGACGATGGGTCACGCCTGGCTCGGCAACCGTCACCTGGCCGAGGGCCTGGCCGACCGACTGGGTCTCTCTGTTCCGTTCGACGAGCACACGCCGGTGGCGCCCTTCGGCAGCATGTTCGTGGCTCGCCGGGAGGCCTTGGCGCCTTGGCTCTCCCTCAACCTCACGTGGGACGACTTCCCGGACGGCACGGACTACGTGGACGGCACGCTCGCCCATGCCGTGGAGCGGATGTTCTGCTACGTCGCCGCAGGGACGGGTCGCTACACCGGGACCGTGCTCGGCTCAAAGACCGGCGGCATCGAGTACGGGTTCCTCGAGTACAAGCTCCAGGTGGTGGGTGCGCACCTGCCGGCCTACGCGGTCGACCAGCTCGCTTACCTCGATGGTCTCCGGCAGTCGTGGCGCAGCATGGTGGCACGTCGACTGCCGCGGGTGGCAGCCCGGTTGCGTCCCCTTTTCGGCGCCTTGCGGCGACTCCGGCGACGAGCCTCATGACCTCTGAACCGTTCATCAGCCGGCTTCGATAGCATCAACGGACTGACCGAAGGAAGGACCGCGGACGTGGTGTCACTCATGGGGCGTGGGGTCGTGATCACCACGATCACCGTCGCCGGAGCGGAGACCAGGGTGAGTGCCGCGCTGCATCAGCAAGCCCTGGCCCAGATCGAATCCGGTGCTGCGGACGCCGTGTGCTTCACTCCCGAGGGAGGTGGCCGCTGGGTCCTCGCGGCTCCCACGGATGTCCTTCTCGTCGATGAGGCGGCGCTGCGGTGGATCGAGCCCGACCTGATCTCGCGCATCCGGGGCCTGTCGGGGCCGGCTGATCCGCGTACCGCCATACTCGATCTCCAGTGGCGGCTGAATCTCAACGGCCACAGGGTTCTCGCTCTCGACGGACCCACCACGCCGCGGCGCCAGACCACCGTCGGCGATGAGCAACGCCGTGTCTCAGCGGTCCTCACCGCGTTGACGGTTCTCCCAGGCAGCGCCTTGCGCGGGCCGCTCACGTCTGCCGCAGAGCTGTACCTCGTGACCGGGGCTCTCGAGCACGCCTCGGTCGACACGTCCGCTCTCGATCTCCAGCGTTCGCCGGGCGGCGACGGTGTCGGCACCCTGTCCGTGCCTGCCTTGGGCGTGGCAGCTGCCCTGGGACTGGACGCCGCCCTCGACGGTATTGAGGCCGCGGCCCGGACGAGAGCATCCCTCCAGCTTCGTCGACGCGTCCCGGATCGGGCGTTGACACCGCTCATGGAGAGCGCGGTAGCTCATCTCGTCGGTGCCGAAAGCGCCGCCGAGCAGGCGCGCCTCGCCGGGCTTCTCGACGTGTGCGGTATTCGCCCGGCCCTGGCCGAACCGATCCACGTGCTGGTGGTCGCGTCGGACACGGGCCCGGCGCGTGAGCGTGCGGATCGACTCACCCAGTCCCTCGATGCTGGTGTCACCGTGCGGTTCGTCCATTCGGACACCCGACAGGTCACTGAGGACGGTGGGACTCAGGACTGCCCGCTGCACGAGCAGCCGACCTGGGCCGACGTCATCGTCCTCATCGCCGCGACGTTCGACGACCTGCCCGGTGCGGGTCGCGCGGAAGCACCACTGGTGGTCGATCTGTCCACCCTGGATGTCATCGCCTGGCTTCTGGAAGGGTCGCCCTCCGGGCACCGATCGAACGCCCTCCAATCGATGGTGACGCGCGCCGATCTCGTGCTCGCCGCAGATGTCAGGCAACGCGATCTCCTCCTCGGTGCGCTTGCCGGCCAGGTGCGCGTGAACGCGGCTGTGTACGACGAGGACCCGTCCCTGACGTCGTTGGTCCGTACGGACGATGACGGCCGAGCGCTCGCGGACTTCTGTCGACGACCGGTCCGGGCGGCGGACAGCAACCTTCCCCCCTTCGTCCCGCCCACCAAGCCGGGGAACATGGCTCTCGCCGTGAAGTACCTCCGCGAAGGCGGCCCGTCGGTGCTTGCCGAACGAGTCGCGGGGCGCCTCAAGCGCGTCTCCACCCAACGAGCTCCCAGGAAGACACCGTGACCGAGCTCGGCACGGCTGATCTGACGCCCGGGCGGTATACGGTCCGTGACGGTGTCGTCTCGGTCATCCTCGTCAACTACCAGGGCGCCGACGACACGATCGTCTGCCTCAAGGCCTTCGACGATCTGGAGTGGCCGGAGGACCGGCTCGAGCTCATCGTC
>DAIPZP010000211.1:0-3659 GCA_036782155.1 Propionibacteriaceae bacterium | reverse complement strand
GCGCAGACCACCCCTCCCGACGTCCAGACACCGACGCCACCTGTCGTACAACCCGTGCCTGTACCCGAGCCTGCGGCACCGGTACGCGTGCTCATCGACGTGACTCCTGAGCCGGTGTCGGAAGCCGCCCTGCGCAACCTGATGCGCGACTGGCGCCGCGGACGCGCCACGCGGCATCTGTGGGACATGATCCAGGACGGGTACGTCGCGGTGCTGGCCACGGTCATGATCGGCGCGATGCTCGTCTCGATGGTCATCAAGGCCCAAGGCGCGGTGTCCGCCTGTACGTCCGCCAGCTGCCAGTCCTCTCGTACGTTGCTGCCCTGGGCCGCGCTCTGCGGCGTACTCGCGCTCGCGCTGATGGTGTCGCGCATCTTCGGCCCCGTGGTCGCCTCGGCCGCCGAGGGCTTCTGGCTCATGGAGGCGCCGATCAAGCGGGCGCGCATCCTGTGGGGACGCCTCGTGTCCGTCATGGTGGGCGCCGTCGTCATCGCGGCGGTCTTCGGTGGCCTCATCGCCGCGCTGAGTGGCTCGTCCTGGGCCGGTGTCGTGAACTGGGCCGTGGCCGCCGGACTCGGCGCCGGTGGCCTGACCGCTCTGGCCGCCGAAGAGCAGACCGCGGATCGCACGTGGGTGACCCGTACGCTGCAGTGGCTGGTCGGACTCGTCGGACTGACCGCTCTCCTGACGGTCGTCGCCGTAGCCTCTGGCTGGCTGGCTGACGCTGGCTGGTTCTCCTCCTCCGAGAACCGCTTCGACCTGATCGTCTCCGTGGCGGGGGGCGTCCTGCTCATCGGTGCCGGCATGCTCGCGATCGTGCGGCTCGACGAGATCCGCCGCGCCCGCCTCGTGTCCGGCGGCTCGCTGGTCGCGGGGATGCAGGGTGCGATGTACGCGATGGACATGAGCCTGATGCGAGACATCCTCGTCGAGCGCGACGCCCTTGCACGCGGACACGTACGACCCACCAAGGGCCACGGCACCGGCCTGGCCGCGCTGGTCTACCGCGATGCGCAGCGGCTCGTGCGCTTCCCGAAGCAGCTGATCCTGCTGCTGCTGAGCATCGTCGTCCCGTACGCGGTCGGTGCACTCGGCCTCGGCGTCCTCAGTCCGGTCATCTCAGGCCTGGTGCTGCTCACCGCGATCGTGCCGCTGCTAGGCATGATGCGCGTCCTGTCCCGTACCGGCGGGCTCGCGCGCTCGTTCCCCTTCACGACGGCGCAGATCCGTACGGCCGCGATGGTCGTCCCGGCGATCGCCGCGCTGCTGTGGGTCGTCGCGGTGACGCCTGCCTTCGCCGGCCTCGGCACGGGCACCGCGCACCTGTCGTGGGCCGACGCGTCCATCCATGCCGGTGTCACCGGGCTCGCGGGCCTGCTCGGCGCCGTGCGCTGGGTGACGGCGAAGCCGCCGGACTACAACAAGCCGATGATGCAGATGGGTGGCTTCGGCGCCATGCCTCCGGGCATGATCGGCAACCTCATCAAGGGCATCGACATCGTCGCCCTCGTCTCGCTGCCGCTGCTGTTCGGCTGGTCGTACTGGATCAGCGTGATCATCGCCGGCATCTCGTTCTTCGTGCTCCGCGGCTCGATGAACATGACCGACATGGCCGCAGCCCAGGAGGAGCAGAAGCGCAACCTCGAGGAGGCCAAGGCCGAAGCGGCCGGCGGCAAGAAGAAGATTCCGCCGCCGAGGCGCTGATCACCGCCTGACCGCCGATCCTCCGCGCAGCACCAATGGAACCGTGGTTCGGATTCCGGGTGCTGGGTACTAGGGAGGACGCTGTGGGGCTGGGCTCGAATCGCGTTGTCGCATCGAGGTACGTATGCTGACCCATGCTCGTCACCGACCGGAGAGGACACCGTGAAGCCCACGAAGCGGTTAACCGGTGATCCCCCATCAGACGTACCCACTAGCGCCGATGTCATCGTCGTCGGCGCTGGCCCCGGTGGCTCCACCACCGCCGCGTACCTGGCCCGTGCCGGCCTCGACGTCCTCGTCCTCGAGAAGGCCCACTTCCCCCGCGAGAAGGTCTGCGGAGATGGTCTGACGCCGCGGGCGACCCGCGAGCTCGTCAAGCTCGGCATCGACACCTCCACCGAAGCCGGATGGCTGCGCAACAAGGGCCTTCGCATCTACGGAGGACGCGTCGAGCCGTTCGAGATGCCGTGGCCCGAGCTCGATGACTTCCCGAACTACGGCCTCGTACGTCCCCGCGCCGACTTCGACCAGCTCCTCGCCGAGCACGCCCGCAAGGCCGGCGCCACGATCGTCGAGGGCGTCACGGTCACCGAACCGATCCTCGACGCCGCGGGCCGCATCAAAGGCGTCAAGTCCAAGGACGGTGTCAAGTGCTCCGCCCCCCTGGTCGTCGCCGCCGACGGCAACTCCTCGCGACTGTCCGTGGCCATGGGCCTCATCAAGCGCGACGACCGCCCGATGGGCGTGGCCGTGAGGACCTACTACACGTCTCCCCGCGCCACCGACGACTGGCTCGAGTCGTGGCTGGAGCTGTGGGACGGCGAACCCGGCAAGTCCAACCTGCTGCCCGGCTACGGCTGGATCTTCGGCATGGGCGACGGCACGTGCAACGTCGGCCTCGGCATGCTCAACACGTCCGCCGCCTTCGGCAAGACCGACTACAAGGACCTGCTCAAGCGCTGGCTGGACAACACGCCGCACCAGTGGCAGTTCCGCGACGAGTTCCGTACGTCCGAAGTGCGCGGCGCGGCCCTGCCGATGGGGTTCAACCGCCAGCCCGCCTACACCCGCGGTCTGCTGCTCGTCGGCGATGCCGGCGGCATGGTCAACCCGTTCAACGGCGAGGGCATCTCGTACGCGATGGAGTCGGGCCGCTACGCCGCCGACCACATCGTCGACGCCGTCCGCCGTGGCCTCGGCACGGCCGGCGCCGAGCGCGCGCTCGGGGCGTACCCACGCACGCTCAAGCAGGCATGGGGCGGCTACTTCCGCCTCGGCGGCATCTTCGTCAAGCTCATCGGCGACCCCCGGATCATGCGGCTGGCCACGACGTACGGCCTCCCGCACCCCATGCTGATGAAGCTCGTCCACAAGATGCTCGCCAACCTCACCGACCACCCCAGCAGGAATGCGTACGACCGAATCATCAACACCCTCACGAGGCTGGCGCCCTCGGCATGACCTCGGGGCCGGTTCGTGGTGAGATGTGTGTGCCCTCTGGCGTACCGTCGCTGCTCAGCGTGACGGTGTCCGCGTACGGGGGTCAGGTCGCCCACCGCACACTTGACGCGATAGAAAAGACTCACCCGCTCGCGATCGGAGTACAGAGATGAACGTCTACATACCGGTCTTGGGACTGATGGCTCTCGCGGCACTGTTCCTGGGGGTCTCCATCTTCGCCAGCGTCCACATCGGGCCCGCTCGCTACAACAGGGCGAAGTACGACGCGTACGAGTGCGGCATCGAGCCGACGCCGCAGCCCGTCGGCGGTGGCCGTTTCCCGGTGAAGTACTACATCACCGCGATGCTGTTCATCGTGTTCGACATCGAGATCGTGTTCCTCTACCCGTGGGCTGTGGCGTTCAACCAGCTCGGGGTGTTCGCGTTCGTCGAGATGCTGCTGTTCGTGGTGACGGTGATCATCGCCTACGTCTACGTGGTCCGCCGTGGCGGAC
>DAIPZP010000210.1:0-3664 GCA_036782155.1 Propionibacteriaceae bacterium | reverse complement strand
AAGTGAGCCCCGGTCGCCCTAGGGTGACCACCGTGAGCGAGAACACGCACTCGAGCGAGATTGACCGGTTGATCCACTCGTCGAAGGACGTCATCGCGGCCGCGCGCCGCCCGGACGGCCTGGAGCTGGAGGTCCCGGTGTCCTCGGCCGTCAAGGTCACCGAGGGCCGAGCGGGAGCTCCGGAGGTCCGGATCGAGACCGCCTGGGAACGGGTCGTACCGGCCGCTGAGCTCGGCACCGCCGTGACCGCCGCGATCACCTCGTTCCTGAGGGAACGGCAGGCCGTGGTGGAGCCCGAGGAGGAGCTTCCCGCGTGGGATCCGGACACAACATCCGGCCAGAACCTGAACGCGGCGATGGAGCGCATCAACGCCGCTCTGGATGCGTCCTTCGCCAAGCTCGGTGAGGCGCAGGGGCAGCTCACGGGCGAGCGGCGCGCGACACTGGCCGACGAGCGTGGACGCGTACGCGCCCAGGCGCAGGGCGGCAACGTCACCTCGGTGGAAATCGATCCTGCCTGGGCCACGGGCAAGTCGGGCACCACCATCGGGATGGAGATCAGCGGTGTGATGGCGGATGCCGGCACGACCCGCGCGGAGCCGACGGACCCGCTCGCCACCGATCCGCGCGCTGTGTACGAGTTCCTGAGGGAGACGCTATGAGCCAGCCGTCCAAGGAGAACATCGAGGTCAGCCTCCACGCCCTGCGGGAGGAGGGGGACTACTGGCAGCGCGTCAGCGACTCCCTCGCGCCGATCGCGCCGTTCGTGACGACCACCCAGGACATCAACGCTGTACAGATGGGCATCTTCGCTCCTGCGCACTCGGCCTATCACGAGGCGTGCGTCGTTGTGGGCAGGGTCGCGCAGACGGGCATCGACGAGACGAAGCGGGTCGCGGACATGCTGGAGACCATCGCGAAGACGTACGAGCACGAGGAAGAGGTCAACGTAGGAGCCTCCGAGTCGATCCATCAGCAGCTGGGGAAGTGGTGACGGCCATGAGCGTCGACATGGGTGCGTACCAGGAGACGGTCAGCAAGATCCGCGGCGGCGTCGGCACCATCGAAGGGGCGATCCCCACCCTCCAGCACGGCGCAGCATCGCTGGCCAACATCTCGCCGTTCCTGATCCCGCCGCCGATCGTCAACTGGGTGATCTCCGCGATCAACACGTTCCTCGACTGGGTCATCGACGTGTGCAAGTTCGTCGTCGACCTCATCGAGGGCATCCTGGCGCCGTTCTTCTTCTACGGCTGGGCCGGGAACTGGCGGGGCTTCCTCAAGCAGGGCGCGACCGACGCGCAGGCGATCATGAACGGACTGCCGATTGCGAAGTCCGGCGATCCGCTGTGGAAGGGGCCCGGAGCCGACGCGTACAAGGCGAAGGTGCCCGCACAGCTGGCTGCCGCCCAGGCCCTCGCCGATGTCTGCGACTCCGCGGGCAGCGTCTGCATGGACCTCGCGACCGCCGGAGTGCTGCTGTACTTCGCGGTCGCCTCGCTGATCCTCACGCTGACGGGCGGCCTTGCTGCGGTCGCGGCAGAGATCTGCTCAGTACTCGGGATCCCTGCGGCTCCGCCGACCGCGATCGCTGCCGCTGCGGCTGGTGCGGCGATCCTGGCGGGCATCAAGGGCCTCCTCGACTACATCACCACGCTGACCAAGGGAGTCTCGAACCTGTCGGCGAAGGTGTCGAACAACGCGTCCTTCCCGGGCCCGCCGATCGGCAACTGGCCGATCGCGGTGACGGCCGGCTCGCACGGGACGATGGACGACGGAACTGTCACGGACGGCGACGCGGACTGGTCGGTGCCCAAGAGGTGACGGGCTGGCAACGTGCGGAACGCTGGCTCGCTCTGATGTCAGCCGTCGCGGCAGTGGCCGCGGTGATCGGCTGGATCGGGGCGATCGCGACCGGATCCGGATGGTGGTCGGTCGCGCTATTGCTCCTCACCATCGCCACGACAGTGTTCGCGGTCGCCTGGGTGACGGCGCCCGGCTCCCTTCGCTGGTGGTCGGGGCTGGTCGTCCTCGTCGTCGCGATCGGCCCGGCCTGCTACGCGTACGTCACCCTCGAAGGCTCACTCGCGCACGTTGCGGGCCTGCTCACGCTCGTCGCCGTCGCGCTGTCCGGAATGACGGTCGTCCGCCGGTACGAGATGCCGCCCGTCGGCCGGTAGGGACTCGAGCTACGGGGCGTACATCGTGTCGGCCGTCTGCTCCCACATGCGGCGTCGTGCGGCGATCGCGTCAGGTGTCCACTCCGCGTCGGGATCCAGCTCGAGGAACGCGTTGAAGACGGCCGTGAGCCCGTACGTGGGCACGTTCCACTCGGCTGTCTTGGTGCTGCCGAACGCGGCCAGGCTGCGGGTCGCCGTGGCGAGCTGCTCGTCCACCAGGGCTTTGACGACGTAGCCGGTCATGACGGCGCCGGACGTGCTGGCCATGAACTCGAAGCCCGCTTCGGCATCGAGGCCGCCGCTGATGCGATAGCCGATCATGGCGGCGAGGTTGCGGTACACGCCGGCCCGGCGCGAGGCGAACCGCCTCTCCGCGTCGAGCACGGCCGCCGCAGCAGCCTCGCGGATCGGGCCGACCGGCAGACCCGTCACAGTCGCCGACAGGGCCAGGTACGTACGCCAGCGCGGCGACAGCCAGATCCGCTCGAACTCGGAGGCGGAGGACATGCGGAGCGCCTCGATGAGGAGGTCACGTCGCGCCTGTCCGTCGCTGAGGTCGGCGCTGGCGATCAGGGCGCGCAGCGCGTCGACCAGTCCGGGCGGCTCGACTGTCAGGTCTGTGTCGCGCGCGACAGCGACGAGGAGGTCTGCAAGGAAGAGGTCCTTGTACGGCCAGCGGCGGTACGCGGAGCTCCGCGACACGTCGGCGCGGGCGATGACGTTCTCCAGGCTCAGGTGATCGAGGCTCACGGTGAGTCCCTGCGACTCCACGAGCGCGAGCGCCGCCTCGAGCATCCGTTGCTCGGTCTCCCCGTCGCTGATCCGCTGCCGCCTCCGAGCCACCCCAGTCGGACCCTGATCTCGCGACTGCGTTCTTGTTCTCGTCACGATCACACCCTACATTGAGACATGATGTCGCAAGTACCAATCTAAGGAGCAAACCATGCGCGCACTCGTCGTCGTGGAGTCGTGGTTCGGAAACACCGCACAGATCGCAGAGGCCATCGCTGATGGTCTAAGGGAGGCCGGCGCCGAGGTCGAGGTCACCACCGCGGCGTCCGCGCCGCACGAACCTCTCGCCGATCTCATCGTCGTCGCCGCGCCCACCCACAACCTCGGCTTGCCCACGCCGGCCAGCCGGGACAAGGCCAAAGAGGGAGGCGGGACCGGGGAGACCACCGGAGTACGGGAGTGGCTCGAGCAAGCCCTCCCCTCCGCAGCCCGCCTCACCACCGTGGACACGGCCGTCGCCGGCGCCTTCTCCGGCTCGGCCGCCAAGGCTGCCCAGAAGCTCGCCCGCCGCAAGGGGTGGCACGCGGACCGAGGTCCGAGCTTCGTCGTGAGCGGTACGAAGGGGCCCCTCGCCGCCGATGCGCTCGAGACGGCGACGACGCTGGGCCGCTCGCTGGGCTCGTAGCCAATCGCTCAGGGGTGCTACCGCCGTGGCGACGACCAAGCAGACTCTTCCGTACGGATCGTCGTCC
>DAIPZP010000209.1:0-3687 GCA_036782155.1 Propionibacteriaceae bacterium | reverse complement strand
CGGCCAGGGGACGCGACGTCCGGTGTGGTCGATCGGGAGGATGCGAGTGGTCAGCAGGCGACGCACGCGGGCCTGCAGAGCGGCGACCTCCTCGCGGTTCAGGAGCGCCGCGAGCGCATCCGGCACAGCGTCCGCCAGCGGCTCGATCGTGGCGAGATCAGCGGCCGGGATCTCCTCGCCGGCGAAGTCCCAGATGACCGTACGAAGCTTGAAGTCGGCGGCGAAGCACAGCCCGTGGTCGATCCCGTACACGTGCCCGTCATCGCCCAGCAGCACATGGCCGCTCTTGCGGTCGGTGTTGTTGGCGATGCAGTCGAACACCGCCATGCGGCGGAATGTGTCGTGCAGATCGGGCCGGTCGTCGTACAGCGTGAAGTAGTGCTCGCTCCTGTCCCCCTCCACGAACCGCTGGAGCGATCCGACCCCCGCCGGCGCGTCCTCGCGCACCACCGTCGGGGGCACGAGTCCCCAGCCGAGATGCTCCGAGAGCACGTACGCGGCGCGTTCCCGCTTGTACAGCCCAGGACCGAAGTCCCACAGCGGCCTCTCGCCGCGCTCCGGCTTGTACACGCCCGGCAGCTCCGTACCGTCCAAGCTGACCTGGACCACGTACGTCGCGTTGCTGCTCTCGACGACCCGACCGACGAGGTCGATCGCGCCCGTCTCCAGGACAGTCAGTTCATCCGTGGGCACTGGTGACCATCGGCGTTGATCGGCAGCTCGCACCACCGGCAGGTCGGGCGGCCGCCCGCGATCGCGTCGTCGCTCTGCTCGCAGAACGCCAGCGCCTGGGCGGGCGACAGGAAGACCCGGATGTGGCCGCGCGGGGCGTCCGCGACCGGCTCGCCTTCCTCATCGGTGGGTTCGATCTCTTCGAGCTGTACGAGGACGCGGTCGCCGTCGAGCTCGTACCCCAGCCCGATCTCGCCCAGCACGAACTCCGCGTCGAAGGGCGGCGCGATGGAGCCCGGCTTGGCGGCCGCCTCGGCCTGGGGCAGGTCCTCGAGGACGCGCCGCAGGTAGAGCGCCATGGCCTGTGCCTGCTGCTTCTCGAGCTTGATCGTGATCCGGTCGTCGCCGTGCTTGCACTGCAGGAGGAAGACGCGCTGACCCGGTTCGCCCAGGGCACCCACGGCGAACTCTTCGACAGCGTCGTACTCGGCGTACAGGTCGCTCATCGTCGGCTCCTCACGATGGCTTGAGGTCGGACAGGGAAGAACTGGCGGAGTTCACCGTCAGTACGACAGGGGCCTGACCGGGGGTGAACGCGATCGCCGACACCGAGCACGGGCTGACGACGATGCGCTGGAAGAGGTCCAGGTGCGTACCTAAAGCGTACGCGACGGCCGCCTTGATCGGATCTGCGTGACTCACGCAGACCACGGTCTCGCCCTCGTGGGTGGTACGGATTCGCTCGATGGCGCTCACGATCCGGAACTGCATCTCGGGGAAGCTCTCGCCGCCGGGGAAGCGGAACGTCGACGGGGCGCGCTGGATCGTGGCCCACTCGGGCTTGGCGTTCAGCTCCGAGAGATCCGCGCCGGTCCACTCGCCGAAGTCGCACTCCAGCAGGCCGGGCTCGAGGATCGCTTCGAGCCCGAACGCCTCGGCGATCGGGGCGGCGGTCTCGACGGTACGTTCCAGGGGCGAGCAGTAGAGCGCCGCCACCTCGATCCCGGCGAGGCGCTCGGCGACCAGCGCCGCTTGCGCGCGGCCGGTGTCGGCCAGGTGGAGACCAGGCGCGCGACCTGGCAGGACCTTCCCGGTCGTCGGCGTCTCCCCGTGTCGTACCAACAGGATCGTCGTCGTGCGCGACGCAGTCGTCTCGGCTGTCTCGGCAGTCTCGGCCTGCTCGGCCGTCTCGGCGTTCTCGTCGCTCACATGTCCCTCTATACCCCGGTCCGCAAGGAGCGCAGCCGCTCGGCGAGTGCTGGAGCGATGACGGTATCGGGATCGCGGAGGCGCTCGAGCCCGTTTCGTACACCGACCAGTCCCGCGTACAGCGGTGGACATGTCGGGCACCCGCCGAGGTGGAGCTCGAGGGCATTTCGCTCGGGTGGGGTGAGGTCGCCATCGAGGTAGTCGCTGACCTTCTCGCGGGCGGCCCAGCAGCGCATCGGGACGCCTTTGAGGTCTGCGTGGCGTTGCGCGTGGGCGGCGAGCTCGTCGACGAGCATCATGCGACCGCGGCGGATGCGCTGCTTGGCTGCGGCAAGGCTCACCTCGTGGATCTCGGCGATTCCTGCGGCGGTCCAGTCCTCGACGTCGTGGAGGATGACCGCGGATCTGTACGTGACGGGCAGGTGCGCGAGCGCGTCGCGCAGCTGGTCGTCACGCTCGGCCAGGAGGGCGACCTGCTCGGCGTCGACGGTGTACGAGTCGTCCTGCCAGCGCTGCTCGATGAGTGTGGCGACATCGTCGGGACTGGTCGAGATGGCGCTCGTCGCCCGTACGGTGTCGACGTAGCGGTGGTGGAGAATGCGGTGAAGCCACGTCTGGAGTGACGAGTCGCCGCGGAACGTGTCCCCCTGCTGCAGAGCCCGAAGCATCGTGTCCTGGACGAGATCCTCGGCGACATCGTGGTTTCGGCAGAGCGACAAGGCGTAGCGATAGAGACGTGGAGCTGCGTCAGTGAGCTCCTCGGTGTCCAGCGCCATGCTCACACCGTAGGACACCCGCCCACGACCACGTGCCCCGTCCTCCCCGCCCACGCGGCCCGTATGCGACTTCACAGGCAAAACTCCGACCTCAAAGGCCGAACCAAGGCCTGTGCGGTCGGAGTTTTGCCTGTGAAGTCGCGGGAGGTGGGGCTACTTCTTGGCGGTGCTGAACTTGAACGGCATGTACAGCGGGCAGGTCTTGACCGCTGACGTCGCCAGCATGACGACGGCCAACAGCAACAGCACGACCATCAGCGGCACGATGCTGTGGAAGACGATCGCGAGGATGACCAGCACCGGTGCGACGACGAAAGATCGGATCTTGCGATCCATAGAGCCCATGTTCGGCTTCATTGGTAAATCCCTTCGGGTAAGAGTCACCACATAGACGTGCCGAGGAGCCCAAGGGATACAGACGAGTTTCAGCCGGACGTACGCCGTCGCGGCTGAGCGTCACCCCTAGGCTTGCGCCATGCAGGACTACCAGCGTGACTTCATCGCGTTCGCCCTCGCCCATCAGGTGCTGCAGTTCGGGGAGTTCACGCTCAAGTCCGGCCGTACATCGCCCTACTTCTTCAACGCCGGCAAGTTCAACACCGGCGTGAAGCTGGCGGGACTCGGACGGGCGTACGCGGCGGCGATCGACGCGTGGGACCTCGATTTCGACGTGCTGCTGGGCCCGGCGTACAAGGGCATTCCGCTCGCCGCGGCCACCACGGTGCAGCTCGCCGAGCACTTCGACCGCGACGTGCCGTGGGCGTTCAACCGCAAGGAAGCCAAGGACCACGGCGAGGGCGGCCTGTTCGTCGGCGCCGAGATGTCCGGCCGGGTGCTCGTCATCGACGACGTGATCACGGCCGGTACGGCGATCCGCGAGGTCATCGATCTCGTTCACGCGGCCGGCGCTGAGCTGGCGGGCGTGATCGTGGCGATCGACCGTCAGGAGCGCGGGACCGGTGATCTGTCGGCCATCGGCCAGGTACGCGCCGAGCACGGCGTCGACGTACGAGCCATCGTGACCCTCGAC
>DAIPZP010000208.1:0-3691 GCA_036782155.1 Propionibacteriaceae bacterium | reverse complement strand
AGGACGGGCTCGCTCCACGGCGAGGCGGACCCGTCCCTGCCGGTGACGCGCACGGAGATGTCGCGGGTCTCGCCATGTACGAGGGGTGTGAACGGCCAGGCGACGAAGACGGAGTCGCGCCCGCTGAGGGTCACGGCCTGGTCGCTGTCGCGGATCTCGACGCGAGCCTGCATCCACCCGTTCGGCGCGTCCGTCACCGACCAGCTCAGACGGGGGCTCGGGTTGGCGAGAATGTCCTCCCCGTACTCGACGCGTACCTGCGGGGCTCCGACCATGTCGCCACTCCTTTGAGACGTTTCACGCGACTCTATGATCCCACTCCCCCGTGGACACGCGCGTCCACCTGATGAGGATCGGATCTCGACGTCGTCGACGTCGACCCCCATGTTTGTACATTCGTCGTCGACGTCGACCCCCATGTTTGTACATTCGAGGGTGTGAAGAACAGACGGCGTTGGCAGATCGACGTCCTCCCGTGCGTGTTCGGCCACGTCACGTACGCGCCGGACGAGCCGGAGCTGGCCGCGCGCCTGTCCGTACAGACCCCGACCGGTCACGCCTGGGTGTGCCTGCGGTGCGGGTCGTACGTGGTGGGCGAGCCTTCCGGCGCCGGCCCGGCCGAGCACGCGCCGATCGTCCTGCGCGGCCGAGCGCTCGAGGACGCGATTCTGCTCCGCGGGTACGGGGTGCTGCGGATCATGTCCGGCATCGTCTTCCTCGTCGCCGCGTTCGGGATCTGGCGGTTCAACGGGTCGCGCGCCGGCCTGCGGGCCACCCTCGCCACGTACCTCCCGCTCGTCCAGCCCATCGCCGACCACCTGGGCATCAAGCTGACCGACTTCACGCTGATGCGCTACATCGAGGAGATTCTCGACGCGAAGTCGGTGACTGTGCTGCTCGTCGCCGGGTTCGTGGCCCTGTACGCGAGCCTCCACCTCACCGAGGGGATCGGGCTGTGGCTGATGAAGCGCTGGGGCGAGTACGTCGCCGCCGTCGGCACGTCCCTGTTCGTGCCCCTCGAGGTGTACGAGCTGGTCAACAAGTTCACCGTCGTCCGGGTGCTGGTGCTGCTGGTCAACCTCTTCCTCGTCGCCTACCTGGTGCTGACCAAGCGCCTCTTCGGCGCCCGGGGCGGCCACAAGGCGTACGAGGCCGAGCGCAGCAACGAGTCGCTGCTCGAGATCCAGAAGGCCGCCGCTGAGGCTGAGAGGGATTCGGCCGGCGTCAGGAGAGGCTCGCGACGTAGGCGTTGAGCGCTGGCTCGTGGCGCTGAAGGGCCTTGACGAGCGCGATCTGGGTACGGGCTCGGTCGAGGTTCTGGCCGGGACGGCTGATCTGGTAGTACGTGTCGCCGGCCAGGTGGTCGCCGAGGAAGCGGTACGCCTGCTCGAGCGTCATGACCTCTCCCGCGAGCACGAGCAGCTCGCGCTCCGCGGGTAGGAGCGCCGAGCCGGCACCCGCCAGGTAGCCCTCCGAGAGCGCCTGGAACATCGGCACGTCGACGTCGAGGCCGGACGCGTCCGGGGCGTCCTCGGCGACCGTCGTGGCGCCCGAGCGGCACAGGTCCGCGAAGTCGTACAGGCTGAGTCCCGGCATCACCGTGTCCAGATCGACGACGCACATCGCCTCGCCGGTCACGTCGTCGAGCAGCACGTTCGACAGCTTCGTGTCGTTGTGGGTGATCCGCTCGGGGAGTACGCCTTCGTCGGCGAGCCGCAGCATCGAGCCGGCCAGCTCCTCCTGTGCGAGCAGCCAGTCGACCTCCTCGCGGATGGCGGCGAGCCGTCCATGAGGGTCGGCGTGGACCACCGCCGCGAAGTCCGCGTACCGCTTCACCGTGTCGTGGAACCGAGGGATCGTCTCGTGCAGCCGCGGCCCGTCGTAGTCGGCGAGTAGCCGCTGGAACTGCCCGAAAGCTTGAGCTGCTTTGTACGCCTGGACCGGCGACGTGATCACCTCGTGGCTCGTCGCGCCGCCGATGAACTCGAACACGCGCCACACCTGCCCGTACGGATCGACGTGGAAATCCGCGCCCTCCGGCGTCGGCACCAGAGTGAGCACCCGCCGGTCGACGTCGCCGACCCCCTCCGCCTCGAGCCGCGCGCGCACGTGCCGCGTCACCAGGGCCACGTTCTCCATCAGCTCGATCGGCCGCGTGAACACGGAGTCGTTGATGCGCTGGAGGATGTACGGGCGGTCGCTGGTCTCGATGAGGTACGTGTCGTTGATGTGCCCGCCGCCGTAGCGGCGCGTGCTCGTGGGCGCGAGCCCGAACACCTCGGCGATATGGGTCGGGAGGTCCTTCGGCACGATCCGTGTCACGCGTCCCACCCCAGCGGTGACGGGTACTCGTCGGATGCCACGAGGTCAGCCAGACGCGCGGCGACGGCGCCGCGGTCGGCCGCGTACGTCATGCCGAACCACTGGTCCGGCGAGGTCAGCACGTCAACGGTCGCCGTCCCTTCCGACACGAGGCGGTCGATGACCGCCGGCAGGTACAGCTCGCTGCCCGTCTCGTGGCCATGCTCGTCGAGGAACGCGCCGAACTGCGACTCGAGGTGGCCGAAGACGTCCGGCTGCAGCCCCCAGAAGTTCATGCTCACGAGCTCGGTGCCGCTGAACCGCGCCCCCGTCGCGTCGAGAATGCCGTCGCCATCGGGCGCCAACCCCGTGTGCTCGACGACGCTCCGCAGCCGCCCGTCGACGACGTCGCACACGCCACGCGAGACCGACCCGTGCTCCGAGAGCGTGTTGGCAAGAGTGAATGCGACCATCGCGTACGCCCCGGGCGTGCTCGCTCCTCCGAGCCGACCCGCCAGCTCCGAGTACGCCCTGTGCCCGTAGAAGTCGTCGGCGTTGATGACGACGAATGGGGTGTCGACGACGTCAGCCGCAGCGAGCACCGCCTGACCGGTACCCCACGGCTTCGTCCGCCCCTCAGGGACGACTCGTCCGCCCGGCAAGGCGTCGAGCTGCTGGAACGCATAGGCGACGGGCACCTCGCCGGAGTACCGGCTCCCGATCTGCGCGTGGAACGCCTGCTCCAGCTCGCGCCGGATCACGAACACGACCCGGTCGACCCCGGCCCGTACGGCGTCGTAGACCGCGTAGTCCATCACCGTCTCGCCGCTCGGCCCGACCGGATCGAGCTGCTTCACTCCCCCGAACCGCGACCCCATCCCCGCGGCCAGCACCACCAGATCCGTCACGGTGGCTATCTTGCCCTGTGTCTGAGGATGTGGGGACGTGACCCGACGCTGGCGCCGTCCGAAGGCCACAGCGCGTTCAACCGGAGTTGTGGTCGCTATGAGGGGTGTCCGGACCCGGGCCCACGGTTGAACCGGAGTTGTGGTCGTTCTCAGGCCTCCAGGCGGCCGCATAACGACCTCAACTCCGGTTGGACTGAAGCCGGGCCTCGCGACCCCCTCGATAGCGACAACAACTCCGGTTCAAACCCACGCTCAGTAGTAGTAGGGGAAGTGTCCCCCCATGAACGGCCGATGTTGAAGATTTGCGAAATATGGCTCTGACCTGCGGAAACGTCGTTGATGGTGGTTGGCAGCTGATAGCGGTTTGTGAACTTCTTGCGGACTTTCTGCGGACTGGCTGCGGACTCCGAAGGTGTCCTCGACGACCCGCACATTGCGTTCACGGATTCTCGGTCGCGTGAACCTCTAGGCCGGGTTCCCAC
>DAIPZP010000207.1:502-3691 GCA_036782155.1 Propionibacteriaceae bacterium | reverse complement strand
CAGGAACTACAGTCCTGATCATGGGACTCAGGGCGCGCCGATGATGTCGGTGCGGACGGACCTTCTGCTCGCGGTGCTGAGGGACACGCTCGCGGCGACGGTCAACTTCATCATGTTGAGCACCGCCAACCAGGAGGTGTACGACCCGGCGGAGCTGCACCTCGGCGACTCGGCGCTGGTCGTCGACAGGGCGGCTCACCAGATCTTCCAGGCGAACCTGCTCGCGCACCCCGGTACGGCGAAGCTCGACATCGTGCCCACGGTCGTCGGTGAAGAGCACCCGTACCTCCCGGACGACATCCGCGACGGCCAGCTTCTTGTCCTGCTCGACCCCGCCGACGGCTCCAACCAGTGGCGCTGTCAGCGTGCTGGCTGGTGCACCGCCGGCATCGTCGTACAGCGCGTCGGCGACGGCTGGCGCTTCGTCACGGCGTTCAGCGCCGCTCCCGACGGTCGCCTGTTCCTGCTGCGCGACGACGGCTCGGTCATCATCGGCTCCACGCACAACGCGATCATGGCGCCGTTCCGCGGCCCGACCCCGCCGAACCTGACGAAGGAGCACATCGTCGCGGCGAACGCGTACAAGCACTGGTCCCGCCACCTCGCGGCCCCGGTCTTCGACGCGCTCGGCGATGAGTGGTTCTGTCTCACGTTCGCGGGCAACCCGGCGGTCATGAACCTGCTCACGTACGACACCGACGCGGTCTTCAACCCGAACCCGTCGAGCGTCTGGGACACCGCGGCGCTCATCATCGCCGCGCACACGTCCGCGGTCGTCGGCAGTATCGACGGTCAGGTGTGGCATCCCGAGGAGCTCGTCGCGCTCTTCGGCAGCCGCGTCGATCTCGATCCGACCACCTGCCAGTTCGTACCGCCTTATGTGGCGGCGAAGAACGAGGACCTGTACCGGCAGGTGGTCGCGGCGATCAAGGCCGGGCTGGCGTCAGGCTCCTGACGCCGAGCCGATCGCGAGCTCCTCGTACTCCGGACCGTCGATCGACTGGTCCATCGTGAGCGCGGGGAACGACTCGGGCGGGAAGCTGACGACCTTCGCGGGCACACCGGCGACGGTCGTGTGGGGCGGTACGTCCTTGAGTACGACGCTGCCTGCGCCGATCTTGGCGCCCTCGCCGACCTTGATGTTGCCCAGCACCTTGGCGCCGGCGCCGATCATCACGCCGCGGCCGATCTTCGGGTGACGGTCGCCGCCTGCCCGACCCGTACCGCCCAGAGTCACCTCGTGCAGCATCGAGAAGTCGTCCTCGACCACAGCCGTGGCACCGATGACGACGCTCGTCGCGTGGTCGAACATGATGCCCTTGCCCAGACGGGCGCCGGGGTGGATGTCGACGGCGAAGACCTCCGAGATCTGGCTCTGCAGGTACAGCGCCAGCGGCTCGTGGTTGTGGGTCCAGTAGTAGTGGCCGATCCGGTACGCCTGGATCGAATGGAAACCCTTGAAATACAGCAGCGGCTGCGAGTAGCCCCTGCAGGCAGGGTCGCGCGAGAGCACCGCCTGGAGGTCGGCGACGACGGCAGCTCCGATGCCGGGGTCGCTCTCGAACGCCTCGGCTGCCAGGTCGCGCAGCGAAAGCGACGACAGGCCGTGGCCGTCGAGCTTCCCGGCGATCAGCGTGCCGAGCGCTGACTCGAGCGAGGGGTGGCGCAGGATCGCCTCGTGCAGGAATCCGGCGAGCGCCGGTTCGAGCGCGGCATCGCGCGCAGCCTCTCGGCGAATCTCGTCCCAGACCTGGTTGTCGGCAACTGGGTCAGTCATGAGCGATCTGTTCCCTTCATCGTCGACTCAACGCGACAGCGTCGGTGAGAGATTCCCCTCAGTCTTCGGCCAGCGTGATCTCGAGGCCTCCGAGCATCGTTGCTGACAAGTTGTAGAGGAACGAGAACACCGTGGCGAGGGCCGTGAAGATCACGACGTCGATAGCGCCGATGAGCGCCGCCAGGCCCGTGGCCCGCTTGGTGTTGATGTACAGGGTGATGTCGAACGTCGTCGTGTCCGACGGCGAGGCCAGGATGTCCTTGACCATCTGGTTGACCGCGTCGAACAGACCGGTCGCCTGGATGACGCTCATCAGCACGTACGTGGCGACGACGAAGATGACGCCGCCGGCGATACCGAACAGGAGCGACGTCTTCATCACCGACCACGGGTCGATGCGGGAGATCCGCAGCCGCGCCCGACGTGTACGGCGGGGGCGCTGGACAGCCCTCGAAGCAGGTTCAGGGTCCGTGCTGACCGGCGCTGGGATGGTTGTCGTGGCCGCACTGCTGACCTGAGCCGCCTTCTCCTTCGCCACGGCGGCCACGGCGACGACTCCGGCACGCGCACGCTCGAGGACGGACGGCTGCGGAGCCTCGGCCGCCGGGGCGTCCGAGTCCGGCGTGGTGCGCCGCACGGTGGGCGTCGGATCGTACGCGACGGGCTCAGGAGCGGCGAACGGTGAAGGTGCTGGAGCCGAGGGGGTTGCCTTCGGCAGGTGGTCGAGCCCTGCCGAGAAGGCGGAGCCGGACTTGATCGGCACGTCGTCTGCGGGCTTTGACGAGGCTGCACCGGCCTCGGGCACATCGGATTTCGCTGCCGGGACCTGGGTCGGCGCGACCTTGCGCGTACCGGCGGGCCTGGGCCTACGGGCCGCTCCCGTACGCGGCTTGGTCGGCCTGGGCCGCGGACGCACCGCGGTCGACTCGGGGTCAGTCCCCTCCGACAAGCCGGCAGGCGCCGCTGAGGGGTCCGGGGTCGGCGCGGCATGGTCTTTCGACCACCGCTCCTTGTCGGGATTCGCTTCACTCACCGTCGGACACCTCCGGACCCTGTGCAGGCTGTAACCGGCTCAACGGTACCGGAGGGAACAGCCTCACCCGAAACGTCTCCATACTCGCTCGAGGTCCGCTCCCCCTCCCACGAGCGTGGCCGTCCACTTATTCGACTGATCGACCAGCGATACTGGCTCGCGTGACTGCCCTCGTACTGACGTATCCCAACCTGAATCCTGTGGCCCTGAGGCTCGGGCCGCTGGTCATCCACTGGTACGGCGTCATGTACATGCTGGCGTTCATCATCGGGTACGTCCTGTTGCGCCGGCGCGTACGTCACGAGCCGTACTCCGACGAACCCTCGTGGTCGGCGGACGACGTCGCGAGCGTGATCCTCTACACCATCGCCGGCGTCCT
>DAIPZP010000207.1:0-492 GCA_036782155.1 Propionibacteriaceae bacterium | reverse complement strand
TGTTGCGCCGGCGCGTACGTCACGAGCCGTACGTGGGTGGCCCGGACATCCCGGCGTGGACGGTCGATGACGTCGGCACGCTGATCTACCACGCCGTCGGCGGTGTGCTGCTCGGCGGTCGACTCGGCTACTGCCTGTTCTACAAGCCCACCTTCTACTTCACCCATCCGCTGGATCTCGTGAAGATCTGGGATGGCGGCATGAGCTTCCACGGCGGCGTGATCGGCGTCATCGTGGCGTTGTGGTGGTTCGCGCGCCGCCACCACCGGCCATTCCTGACGGTCTCCGATCTGCTGGTCCCTGTGGTGCCGGTGGGACTCGGGCTTGGACGCATCGGGAACTTCATCAACGGCGAGCTGTGGGGTCGCCCGGCCGATCCGTCGCTGCCGTGGGCGATGGTGTTCCCGCAGGTGGACAACACCCCGAGACACCCGAGTCAGCTGTACGAGTTCCTGCTCGAGGGCGTCCTGCTGTTCGTGCTGCTCGCGCTGT
>DAIPZP010000206.1:0-3693 GCA_036782155.1 Propionibacteriaceae bacterium | reverse complement strand
CCCGCGGCGGTACAGGCCGGCACGTTGTCGACGGCTTGGCGCCCGTCGAGACGCAGCAATGGGACGCCGTGATCGACGACCCGGCGGATCGCTACGGCGCCACGGCGGACACCCACGCCGCACGCGCGCATGGGTTGATGACGCGACCCCTCGAGGAGACGTTCGCCCGAGCGCTGGAGTACGAAGAGCGCCGGGACGCTCCTCGCCGCGCAGGCCTGTCCGACTCGGACGAACTGGACCTCCGCGGACTGCTCGACTAATACCCCCTAGGGGTGTCATTGGGGTTAGTCACCCCGACATAGACTCGAAACATCCAATGAAGGAGAAAACCATGGCTTCCGACGAGCAGCACGAAGACGTTCCGCAGAACGACGACACGGTGCCCGACGTGACGAAGGACGAGGCCACCCAGACCCAAGACGCCCCCACCGGCTTCCCGGATCGGTGGGGTGGTGGCCCGGACGACACGCAGCACTCAGGCGAGGGATTCGCTGACAATTGGTCGGGCAACCCGGACGCGTCGACCGAGAAGGGCGAGGAGTTCGGTGAGCGCTGGTCCGGAGTTCCGGACGACTCACCGGAGCGCATCGAGGGATTCGGCCCCACGTGGTCCGGAGACAACGAGGAGCAGCCCAAGAACTGATGTGGCCAGGTGCGCTCCGGCCGAGACAGCCCGCCGGAGCCGCCTACGTGGTGTGCTTCTCCCAGAAGGCGTCGGCGTCAGCGTCGCGACCTGCAGTCATCAGCGCGCGCGCACCGATGCCAGCCATCTCCGTGATCGTCGGCTGGCGGTCGCCCCACGTACGCAGCACGCCGATGATGTGCTCGAGCTGCGCGATCCCGTCGTCCACGCGCTCCGTCGCGAACAGAAGCCGGGCGCGTAGGAGCCGAGAGTTGAGGCCCTGAGGCTCGGCGCCGTGCTCGTACATGCGTTCCGGAATGTCACCGAGGACGGCCAGCGCCTCCTCGAAGCGGTCGGCGGTCCCGTACATTCGCGCCCTCGTGTCTCGCAGGTCGAGCCGCTCGAACTCGAAGTCCCACTCGTCGAGCAGGGCGCGGAAATCGGAGTCCGTGTACGTGCGTGCCTCGTTGGTGTCGTTGAGGGCGACCGCTAGATCGAGCTCGCGGAGTCCCGCATCGAGCCCGTCGGAATCCTGAACCGCCGCCGGCAACGCTCGCCGCAGCACCATCAGGCCGCGCTGGTCGTCGACCCGCTCCATGAGGTCGATGCCGCGCCGGAAAGCACGTACCGCCCCGAGGGTGTCGCCTGCCTGTACGAGTCGCGCGTACGCACCCCAGGCCGACCCCGACAAGGCTGGCTCACCGGCGGCTTGGTACAGCTCGGCGGCCCGCTTGTACAGGCTGGACGCGCGGGAGGTCTCCTCGAGATCTGCGGAGATGTGCGCCGAGAGTTCCGTGATCCTCGCCTGTTTGACGTCAGTGGACGGCTCCAGGTAGACGTCGCTCACGCGCGCCAGCTCCACCTGGGCGAGCCCGCTCTCGGCGGCCTCGGCGGCCTCCAGCAGGCGCCCCGTGACCCGGTACACGTCGGCCAGCATGGCCTTCGCGTCGATGAACGTCTCCAGCGCGTACGCCCTGTCGGCGAGCGCCGCGGCCTGCTCGAGCAACGGCTCGGCGCGCTCGGCATTCTCATCGCTCAGCGCCAGTCGCGCCTCCGCGAGCAGCACGGCCGCGTGCGGACCGTCGCCGCTGGCTCGTCCGGCGCGCTCGCTCTCGGCGAGCTCGGTCGCCATCTCCTCGGGACGCATCAGCAGCTTGCAGGCGATCGCCCGCTGGATATGCAGGCCAGCGGCCGTGTCGGCGTACTCACCGGGCAGCAACATCGCGAGGCCCTCGCCGGTCCACGTGTACAGCTCCTCGGGCGAGTCGGTACCCATGCTGTGCGCGGTGGCCCAGATGCGCCGCAGCTGGTGGTCGGAGTCGACCGCGCACGGGAACTCGCGGACCTCCGCGAGCAGCTCCGTACGGTGCTCGTCGACGATGCCTTGGACGATCCGGATGCGGGCGCGTCCGCGCTGCCCGTACGACCCGGTGGCGTCGATGGACGGGATCATCGCGTACGCGTCGTCGTAGCGCCCGTCGCGCGCCAGCAGCCACTGCTCGACGAGGAGCGCCTCGGCGTCGCTGCCAGCCTCCCGGTACAGCGCGCTCGCCGACTCGATGTACGGCCTCGCGTGGGCCGCGGTGATCGTCGGGTTGCTCCAGGCTCCGAGGTACTCGAGCGCACCCAGCGCGTTGAGCCGGGTCACGTCGGCGCCCTCACGCAGGCTCGGCAGCTGGTCGCGCCGACGCGCCCATTCGGCCGCGATCGTGCGGACGTCGTCGACCGGTGAGTACCGCAGAGCGAGCTCGACGATGTCATCCAGCCGCTCGACAGGAAGGTTCGGCAAGTCCGCCAGACTCGGCGCCAACGGGTGTCGCTCCGCCGCGGTGGGCGGTGCCGGAGGCGGCACAGGCGCGGGGATCGGCAGCGCGGGCAGGTACGGGGCCTGCAACCACTTCTCCCAGACGTAGCGGCCGAGCTCCGGTGTGCCGTTGCGCGCGTCAAAACGCTTCATGAGGCCGACGGTGTAGTCCCGCAGGCGGTGTCGCAGCTCCTCGAACGCGACGTCACGCCCCTGGTACGACATCGTGCGTGAGCCCATCCCGTGCTCTGTGGCGGCCACGTCGAGAAGGCGCGTCGCGGCGGCGGCCAGGATCATGCGGTCGCTCGGTGTCGCCGCCGAGTCGAGAAGGTGGATCCGTCGTCCGAGGACGTCGATGCCTCTGTCGATGGCCCGGGACCGGGCGAGAACGAGGATGTGCGTCGCCGCCTGGTCGATCTGGGTCTCCTCCTCGGCAGCGAGGCGCCAGCCGCGGCGGTGGGCGGTCATCGCCTCCTCGGCGCGGCCGGTCTCCAGGAGCGGCTCCATCACCACCGCGTACAGCGTGCTCGGCTCTTCGGCGCAGGTCTTGCCGCTTGCCAGCGCGGGAAGGGCGAGGTCGAGGGCGTCGCTCCATCGGCCCTGCTGGGAGCGGTAGCGGGCGCGGGCCGAGGGTTCGCAGGCGATGCAGTCGCTCAGCGTGGTGCGTTCGGACGCCAGCCAGGTCTCGAACTCCCGGTCAGCCCCGCGCACCCCCCGCACGTGGCGAGCCAGCTGGAACGCCGACTGATGCACGGGCCCGAGGCCCTCCCCTGCCTCGGCGTAGATCCGGTACATCGAGCGCAGGTTCTCCTCGACCACAGCCAGGGGCACCTCGGAGTAGTCGAGCAGATCGCCGGTCATCCACTTGAGCTGCCAGAGGAACGTGTGGCGCATGTCAGAATCGAACCAGCTCGGCTTGTCCTCGTACCGCTGCATGACCCAGTTGAACGGCGTGAACATCTTGGGGCCGGAGCTCGAGTACTCGTAGGCCTCGACCAGCAGCAGCCGCGCTCGGGTGCTGAGGTCCTCGTAGCCGAGCTCGTCCGCGAGCCGTACCGCCTGCTCGCTCAGCGGCACGCGCTGGGTGAGGGGGAGGCCCTTGGCCTGCTCCATGAGGACGAACAGGTCGTCCGGGTCAGCCATGGTTGTCCCGCATCGCGCGGTGCAACAGGCCGAGGAACGACCGGTCGAGGGCGGCCAGGTCGGCGGCGCGGAGCCGGTGATGGCCCATGAGCAGCGCTCGCGTGTAGAGCGATTCGACGCCCAT
>DAIPZP010000205.1:0-3714 GCA_036782155.1 Propionibacteriaceae bacterium | reverse complement strand
GAGTCGCGCGGCGTCCGCTGCTGGGTCTCGAAATCCACGTGGGTGATGCCGAACCGCTTGCTGTAGCCGAAGGCCCACTCGAAGTTGTCCATCAACGACCAGACGAAGTAGCCGACGACGTTCGCGCCGGCTTCGATCGCCCGATGGACCGCGGTGACGTGGCGCTGCAGGTAGTCGACGCGTCGCGCGTCGTGGCAGCGGCCGTCGACCACCGGGTCGTCGTACGCGCAGCCGTTCTCGGTGATGACGATCGGCAGACCCGGGAACTCGCGATCGAGGTCGAGCAGCATCTCTTCCAGACCGGACGGGTCGACGAGCCAGCCCATCTCCGTACGGTCTCCCTCCTCGAACACGTCCTCGACGTCCTCGTTGCCGGGCGAGACGGACGGCATCGGCGTCGGAGTGGGAGGGGGTGGCGTGCCCTGCCGTACGGTCCGGGGCGTGTACCAGTTGAGGCCGAAGACATCGATCGGCTGGTGGATCGCGTCAAGGTCGCCGTCCTGGACGAACGACCAGTCGGTGAGCTTCGAGGTGACCTCGAAGGCCAGCGGCGGGTACTCACCACGCAGCTGCGGACCCGTGAACACGCCGTTCGACAACGCCCGCGCCTTGTCGGCGGCGTGCACGTCCGCCGGATCTTGGCTCGCCGGTCGTACGGTCGCCAGGTTGTTGGTGATCGACATCTTCGCCTCGGGAGACACAGAAGAGCGCAGCGCCTGGACGGCGAGGCCGTGGCCGAGGTTGAGGTGGTGAACGGCCCGCAGCGCCGCGACCGGGTCAGCCCGCCCGGGTGCGTGCACCCCGACGCCGTACCCCAGGTACGCCGCGCACCAGGGCTCGTTGAGCGTCGTCCAGGTGTCGACGCGGTCGCCGAGCGCCTCACCGACGATCCTCGCGTACGCAGCGAACGCTTCTGCGGTCGCCCTCTCAGGCCAGCCACCCGCGTCCTCGAGGGCCTGCGGGAGGTCCCAGTGGTACAGGGTGACGATCGGCTTGATGCCGCGCTCGAGGAGGCCATCGACGAAGCGGGAGTAGAAGTCGAGGCCGGCCTGGTTCACGGCGCCCGTACCGGTGGGAACGATGCGTGGCCAGGCGATCGAGAACCGGTACGCGCCGATCCCGTACGAGGCCATGAGGTCGAGGTCTGACTCCCAGCGGTGGTACGAGTCGCAGGCCACGTCGCCGGTCTCACCACCGAGGGTGCGTCCCGGTGTGTGGCTGAACGTGTCCCAGATGGAGGGCAGTCGACCGTCCTCGGTGACCGCCCCTTCGATCTGGTACGACGCCGTGGCTGTGCCGAAGATGAAATCGTCGGCGAATCGCCGACCTGGCTCGCGATAGTCCGTCACCGTTGACTCCTTACTGACCTGTCAGCACAGCCTAGCGAGAGGTGCGCCCCTCGGCCCGGTTCACGACGACGGTCCCGAGCACGAGGTCGTCCAATCCGCGCCGCTCGGCGCCGACGACGACGGCCGGCACCACGAGACCCACCATGACGGCGCGGGCGATGGCCCGCCACAGGCCGATCGGCCCGCCCTCGACCCGTACCACGGCGACCCGGGCGCGCAGCTGCCCGAACGATGCGGAGGCGAGCCAGGGCCGCACCGCTTTCTGGACCACGTACACAGCGAGGACCACGAAGCCACGCCACCCACCGCCGCGGAGCGCGCCGGTGCCCACGAGGAGCGTGGCGACGACCATGCTGGCCGCCCAGTCGATGATGAGCGCCGCGATCCTGGACCGCCACGACGCCAGCGAACCGCGTCCCGTTGCGGGAAGTCCGAGCGAGGATCCCGGGTAGTCCGATGCCACCTCGTCCGCCATGATTCGGAGCATATCCGGACCCCGCCAGGCAGCCTTCTGGGATGACCGGCACCGCGCCTCGTGGGGCGTTACATTGCCGAAACAATCCCGACATGGGTCGGCAACGGCTCATCACTAGGTTCAGTCTCGGCGCAACGTGCGCCCTGAGTCACTGGAGGTTCCATGTTCCAAGGCGCCGACGACACGTTGGCCTATGTCAAGGACAACGACATCGAATCCGTCGACATCCGGTTCTGCGACCTGCCGGGCGTCATGCAGCACTTCACGATCCCGGCTGCGGTTCTGACGCAGGCTGTGTTCGAGGATGGGCTGGCGTTCGACGGGTCATCGATCCGTGGGTTCCAAAAGATCCACGAGTCCGACATGGCATTGATGCCCGATCCGACCTCGGCGTACGTGGACCCGTTCCGGAAGTCCAAGACGCTCGTCCTCAACTTCTTCGTGCACGACCCGATCACGAAGGAGGCCTACAGCCGCGACCCGCGCAACATCGCCCGCAAGGCGGAGGCGTACCTCGCCTCCTCCGGCATCGGCGACACGGCGTTCTTCGCTCCTGAGGCCGAGTTCTACATCTTCGACTCGGTCCGCTTCGAGACGAAGCAGAACGCGAGCTACTACTACGTCGACTCCGAGGCCGGAGCATGGAACACCGGCGCCGAGACCGACCCCGATGGCCGCCCCAACCGTGGCTACAAGGTGAAGTACAAGGGTGGCTACTTCCCGGTGGCCCCCGTCGACCACTTCACCGACCTCCGCGACGACATGGTGCGCAACCTTGCCGGTGCCGGCCTCGAGATCGAGCGTGCGCACCACGAGGTGGGCACCGCGGGCCAGGCGGAGATCAACTACAAGTTCAACACGATGCTCGCAGCCGCTGACGACGTGATGAAGTTCAAGTACATCGTGAAGAACACGGCGTGGGCCGCGGGCAAGACCGTGACCTTCATGCCGAAGCCGATCTTCGGTGACAACGGCTCGGGCATGCACGTCCACCAGTCGCTGTGGAAGGAAGGCGTTCCGCTGTTCGCCGACGAGGCCGGCTACGCAGGCCTTTCGGACGTGGCGCGCTACTACATCGGTGGCCTGCTGCACCACGCGCCGAGCCTGCTGGCGTTCACGAACCCGACGACGAACTCGTACCACCGTCTCGTCCCGGGCTTCGAGGCTCCGGTCAACCTCGTGTACTCGGGCCGTAACCGCTCCGCATGTATCCGTATCCCGGTCACCGGCTCGAACCCGAAGGCCAAGCGCCTCGAGTTCCGCTGCCCGGATCCCAGCGCGAACCCGTACCTCGCCTTCGCCGCCTGCCTCCTGGCCGGCCTCGACGGCATCGTCAACAAGATCGAGCCGATGGCCCCGGTCGACAAGGACCTGTACGAGCTGCCTCCCGAGGAGCACGCACTGATCCCGACGGTTCCGGGTTCGCTCGACGCGGTGCTCGACGAGCTCGAGAAGGATCACGACTACCTGCTCGCGGGCGGCGTGTTCACCTCTGACCTCATCGAGACCTGGATCGACATGAAGCGCGCCGACATCGACGCCATCCGCATGCGTCCGCACCCGCACGAGTTCGAGATGTACTACGACCAGTAAGCAAAAGTGCTAGTCAGAGGGCAGTAACCACCCCCTGAGTCCGCACAGAGTCCGCACGGGCAGCGAGAGCAGCAGCGACCGCCGCCCGTGCGGACTCGTCTTTGTCCGGGAACATGTGGCCGTACGTGTTGAGCGTCGTGACAGCGGACGCGTGCCGGAGCCGGGTCTGTACCACCTTCACGTCAAGCCCTGCCGCGATGAGCAGCGACGCGAAGTAGTGCCGCAGGTCGTGGTACCGGAAACCCAGCGGCAGACCCTTCACGGATGCCCGGTTGGCCCTGACAGCGCGTTCGATCG
>DAIPZP010000204.1:0-3725 GCA_036782155.1 Propionibacteriaceae bacterium | reverse complement strand
CGCCCTCGGCCTCCGCAGACGTGACGCGCTTGGAGCCGCGGCGATCGTTGAACGCCTTGACGATCGCATCACTGGTGACGCCGAGATCGCCCAGGATCTTGCGAGCCTCTGACTGTACGGACGCGAGGGCGATGAGCAGGTGCTCGGTCGCGACGAACTGGTCACTGAGCTGGGTCGCCCGGGTCTCCGCATCGGCAACGACACGTGCGAAGGCGCCGGAGAGGTTCGGTTGCGCGACCGACGAGCCCTGCGCCGACGGGAGCTTCGTGATGGCCCCCTTGGCGGCGGCGTCGACGATGCGCGGGTCGGCGCCGAGCTCGGCCAGCAACGGCCCGACCGTGTTGTCCGGGATCGTCAGCAGTGCCTCGAGCAGGTGCGCGGGCTCGGCGTTCGGGTTGCCATGGGTCAGGGCGGAACGCAGCGCGATCGAAACCGCGTCGCGGCTCATGGCGGTGAGCTTGGAAGTGTCCACTCAGCATCTCCTCGTGAAGGTTGAGTCCACTAGACTCAACCCTACCTCTTGATGGTCGTATACGCGACGGCGAGCCGCTGAGCGCCACTGAATGCAGGTCAGGGGAGGACGAGCGCCAGGTCGAGCCAGCGGGCGAGGGACTCGAGCTCGTCGATGACCGCCGCGCGCTCCGCCGGGGTCCAGGGCTCGTCCTCGTACAACGCACGCGCGATGAGCTCGCCCTCTTCGCGTTCCGCGATGGCGTCGACCTTACCGATGAGCCGATCCCCGTACAGGACGGGCAGCGCCCAGTAGCCCCAGATGCGTTGCGCGGCCGGCTTGTACATCTCCAACGCGTAGTCGTACTCGAAGATCTCCGTGAGCCGCTTGCGGTCGAACACGAGCCGGTCGAGCGGCGACAGCAGCGCTGCGCGGCCCTCGAACGCCTCGTCCACTCGATCAAGCTGTGCAGGGTCGACCTGCCACGTCCCTCGTACGCCCTCGACGGTCGCCTGTATGCCCACCGGGCCGACGTCGTTGGGCTCGACCGGCGTCTGGACCGTCTTCGCTCGGGCGATACCGAGCGCGGCGAGCCGACGGCCGTTGCGTTCGCGGGCGGCCTCGGCGAGGGGTACGGGAGGGACGTCGGGGTAGACGCGTTCCGCCAGGTCCCACCAGGGCATCGCGCCCTCTCGGCGCGACAATGCCACCTCGCCCCGCGCCACGAGCGCGCTCAGCATCTTCTGCACGTTCTTGTCGTGGGTCCAACCCGAGGATCGCCAGGGCACCACGCACGTGTCGGGCAGCTGGGTGGTCGGGAGCGGCCCGTCGCTGCGCAGCAGATCCAGGATGTCGAGGGCACAGGCAGCATTCGATGTGGCCCAATCCGCGACTCTCTGTTCCCAGGTTCCCGGGGTCGGGCACGCGGCCATCTCCGCGGCGTACAGGGCGACGTCACTCGCGGGCCTGATCACCATGTGCAGCTCGATGAGCTCTTGGGTGTCGCGCAGATCTTGGAGCTCGGCCGGGTCGTACTCCTCCCCCAGCCGGCTCCACAGAATCACGTCCTGGCTAGGGGCGACGGCCCGCGTGAGGTCGTACTGAAGGAAGCCGAGGCGCTGGACGACGTCGAGCACGGACTCGGGGCGACGCGCGTCCAGCAGCTGTGCGCGCACGGCGATCCGGCGGGCCTGCTCGCGGGTGAGTGCCTCCACGGAGGTTCACGCTACGCGACGGGTCCGACACGGTTCGAGGCCCGAGAAGCCGGGATCTGCCGTGAGACACGAGCGACCGACCCCTCGGCGGACGCCACCATGGTCATCGCACGGATCAGAGAGGACTTCCATGGCAGCGCGGTTTCCCAAGGTGTACGACAGCCCGATCGACCTGGTCGGCCGCACGCCGCTGGTCCGCCTCGGCAAGCTCTTCCCCGACGCGACGGTGCTCGGGAAGGCTGAGTTCTTCAACCCCGCCGGGAGCGTGAAGGACCGTACCGCGCTGTCGATCGTCCGGGCCGCCGAGGCCGACGGGCGACTGAAGCCTGGCGGCACGATCCTCGAGGCGACAAGCGGAAACACCGGCATCGCTCTCGCCTGGATCGGCGCGGCACTCGGGTACAAGGTCATCGTCTGCATGCCCGACGACGTCTCGCTCGAGCGCCGCGGGCTGCTGCGCGCGCTCGGCGCCGAGGTCGTACTCACCCCCGGGAAGGACGCCATGGCCGGCGCCAACCAGGAGGCGGGCCGGATCCTCGAGCGCACACCGGGCGCGTTCCTGTCGGGCCAGGGCGGCAACCCGGCCAACCCGCAGGTGCACTTCACCACCACAGGGCCCGAGATCTGGGAAGACACCGGCGGCCAGGTCGACGTGCTCGTCTCCACGGTCGGTACGGGCGGCACGATCACGGGCGTCGGCTCGTACCTGCGCTCTAAGAACCCGAAGTTGAGGATCTACGCGGTCGAGCCGGCCGAAGCGCCGGTGCTGAGTGGCGGTGTGTTCAGCCCGCACAAGATCCAGGGAATCATCGGCGGCAACGGCTTCCCGCCTGTGCTGGACACGGCTCTGTACGACGAGGTCATCAGCATCCCCGGCGACGTGGCGATCGAGACGGCGCGAGAGCTCATGCGTACGGAGGGGCTCATCGCCGGCGTCAGCGCCGGCGCCAACCTTGCCGCCTCGCGGATCGTCGCGGCCCGCCCCGAACACCGCGGCCAGACGATCGTGACGTTCCTCTGCGACACCGGCGAGCGGTACGTGTCGAGCGAGCTGTTCCAGAACGTACGCGAAGGCTGACGGCCTCACTCGACAGCCGAGGAGCTCAGCGGGCCCAGTTCCTGGAAGATCGTGATCTCGACGCCTTCGGGTGCCGCGACGCGAGCGTTGAGGGACCGCCACGGCGTGACCCGCGGGGAGGCGATCAGCTCCGCGCCGCCATCCACGAGCGTCGCGGTCATCGTGGCCGTGTCGTCCACCTCGAAGGCCACCCGCAAGGCGGGACTGTGGTGCCCGTCGGTCTCCACTCGGTCGATGAACTCGACCTGGGCGCGGTTCGCGATCTCGAGCGTGGCCACCCCTGCCTCGAGGATCGTGACCTCGGCACCACCGTCCGCCGAGTACGCCTCCCGCTCGGGCAGCCCCAGCACATCCCGGAAGAAGGTCAACGCAGCGTCGTAGTCGTCGGCGCGCACGACGAGGCGCAGCTGGCGTACCCGTGGAGCTCCTGTTTCCTCCGTCATCCCCTCACACTATTCAGGACCCCCAAGACATGAGGGAGTCCTGAAGCGAGGGATCGAGTGACTGGATTCGCCCTCTCGATGCGCTAGGAGCGCCGAAATCCGGCCCGGAACGCCGTCGAGTGGGCAAATCGCGTCAGTCGCGTGGCCAACCTGGCGTCCAGGTCGACTTCCGGCGGCCTTGCCGGATCGAGAGGGCGATCACGACGCCCATGACGACGAGCACGACAACGATCGCGCCGAGCAACGTCACCCAACTGAGATCCACCGCCTGGTAGGTCACCCGCTGGTACGTGGTGTCGTCCGCGGCGCGTCCGAACTGGTAGTCGGCGGTCACCGAGCCGGGCTGAAGGATCTGGGTGAAGGCCGTGAGATACACGTCCTGGCCGTCCAGCGGCGGGAGGCCCAGATCGGTCGCGGCCACGCGGCCGGCGAAGATCGGCTCGACGTACGTACCGGGGCTGGCCTGTCGGGTGATCTCCATGCGGTGCGCGGCCGCGACGTACAGGGTGACGGCCTGCACGTCCTTGGCGAAGTTGCTG
>DAIPZP010000203.1:0-3761 GCA_036782155.1 Propionibacteriaceae bacterium | reverse complement strand
CGGCGCGCGAGCGCCTCGACGCGCTGCTCGACGAGGGCACGTTCCAGGAGATCGGCCTCTTCCGCAAGAACCGCACCGTCACCTTCGGGATGGACAAGGCCGACATGCCCGCCGATGGTGTCGTCACCGGCACCGGCGCAGTCCTCGGCCGTCCGGTCCACGTCGCCAGCCAGGACTTCACGGTCATGGGCGGCTCCGCGGGCGAGACCCACTCGAAGAAGGTCGTCGAGATGATGGAGTCCGCGCTCAAGTGCGGCACCCCGTTCGTCTTCATCAACGATTCCGGCGGCGCCCGGGTGCAGGAAGGCATCGACTCGCTGTCCGGCTACGGCCAGGTGTTCTACGCCAACGTCAAGCTCTCCGGTGCCGTGCCCCAGGTCTCGATCATCTGCGGACCGTGCGCGGGCGGTGCGGCGTACTCGCCGGCTCTGACCGACTTCGTCATCCAGACCCGCAAGGCCCACATGTTCATCACGGGCCCGAACGTCATCGAGCAGGTCACCGGTGAGAAGGTCAGCCAGGACGCGCTCGGCGGCGCCGACGCCCACATGGCCATCTCCGGCGTCAACCACTTCGTGGCCGACGACGACGCCCAGGCGATCCTCATCGCCAAGAAGCTGCTGAGCTTCCTGCCGAGCAACAACACCGAGGACGCCCCGATCGTCGATCCCGACCCGTTCGTCGAGCCGGACGACACGATGAGCGAGCTCGTTCCCCCCGAGGGCACGAAGGGCTACGACGTCCGTACGGTCATCGCACGGCTCGTCGACCACTCCGACTTCCTCGAGGTGCAGGCGGGCTACGCGATGAACATCGTCGTCGGCTTCGCCCGCATCAACGGGCGCAGCGTCGGCATCGTGGCGAGCCAGCCCAACGTGATGGCGGGCGTGCTCGACATCAACGCGTCGGACAAGGGATCGAAGTTCATCCGCTTCTGCAACGCCTTCAACATCCCGATCGTGACGCTCGTCGACGTGCCGGGCTTCCTGCCCGGTGTCGCCCAGGAGCACGGCGGCATCATCCGCCACGGTGCGAAGATGCTGTACGCGTACGCGGCGGCGACCGTCCCGAAGGTGACCGTCGTCCTGCGCAAGGCGTACGGCGGCGCGTACATCGCCATGGGCTGCAAGGACCTCGGCGCCGACCAGGTGTTCGCCTGGCCGACCGCGGAGATCGCCGTCATGGGCGCGGAGGGCGCGGCGTCGGTCGTGTTCAAGCGTGAGATCGATGCGGCCGAGGATCCGGAAGCCCGTCGCCAGGAGCTCGTGGACGAGTACCGCGAGACGTTCTCCACGCCGTTCGTAGCGGCTTCGCGTGGCCTGGTCGACGACATCATCAACCCTGCCGACACCCGTCGGAAGGTCGCGATGGCGATCGAGCTGCTCGTCAACAAGCGCGAGCTGCGGCCGGCCAAGAAGCACGGCCTCGGGCCGGTGTGATCGGTGCCTGACATGACCGATACCAACGCTGAGCTCCTCGAGCTCGTCAAGAGCCTCTCCAGCCGCGTCGACACGTTGGAGTCCGAGGTCCGAAGCATCCGGATGCTCACCAACGACGAGGTGTCCGAGGACGTGATGGTCGCGATCGCGGCTGCCGTCGCGGCCTTCCTCGGCCACCGCGCCCGCAAGCGCCAGGCCAACTTCGCGCGGAACGCCGCCGCGTGGCAGTCGGCGACCCGGCGCAGCCAGCTGAACCACGCACCCATCCACCTGCGATAAGGACTCTCATGAAACTGAAGGTGACCGTGAACGGTGTCGAGTACGACATCGAGGTCGAGGTCGACGAGACCGAGCGGCCGCAGCTCGGCGCGATCCTCATCGGAGGCTCTGCTGCGACGGCTCCGCAGACCGCATCCATGCCGGCTTCGGTCGTCAACGGTGTGACCGCGCCCCTGTCCGGGTCGGTGTCGAAGATCCTCGTGGCCGAGGGCGACGAGATCAAGGCTGGCCAGGTGCTGGTCGTGCTCGAGGCCATGAAGATGGAGACCGAGATCACTGCACCGGCAGACGCCAAGGTGAGGGCATTGCTCGTGTCCCAGGGTGAGTCCGTCCAGGGCGGCCAGGGGCTCGTCGAGTTCGAGTGACGCATGCGGCCCGCGCCGGAGCGATCCGGTGCGGGCCGTGCTGTGCCTCGGGGGGACTCAGTTGGTGACCAGGGAGTCCGGCAGGTGCGGGGTCCAGTTGATGCGGAGGGCGCGGCAGCTCCGGAACTCGGGCGCATCCTCGTACATCGTCAGGCTGGTGTTGTGGATCTCGATCCAACCGGGCATCTGTTCGATCCCGAGGAACTCGCGGAACAGGAACTGGGAGAAGTAGCCGTGGCTGACGAACGCCACGGTGGAGTTGTCGTGGTGCTTCGCGCGGATGTCGGCGACGAGGTGATGCGCTCGCGTCGTCGGGCCGTCGGTGTCGTTCTCGACCGGGCCCGGCCACCAACCCTTCTCCGTGGCGCCATCGGGCAGGACGATCCGGTCCGAGATCGTACGCAGCTCGTCGGCGGACGCACCGGCGTAGGGGAACCGCTCCTCGGTCGCCATGTCGAGCTCGAAGGGGCCGCCGACCTCGAACATGTCGGTCCGCCCGATCAGAGGCAGGCCCAGTGCTGCGGCGATCGGGGCAGCGGTCTGTACGGCGCGGGCCATGAGGCTGGAGTAGATGGCGTCGACGCGCCACGGCAGCACGGCCGAGAGGCGCTCCGCGAGCAGCTCGGCCTGCCTGTGGCCGGTCTCCGTGAGCGGGGTGTCGGGGTGGCGGCCGGACTCGCTACCGGTCGTCTCCCAGAGGAGGTTGTTGGTGGACTGTCCATGACGGATCACGACGAAACGCACGTGGCCATCCTGTCAGGGACCTGAGACACCGAGCGAACCGGTCCACTCAAGACACTCGGTACACCTTGTGCTGCGCCGCCTGGGCGAGGGGGCGTACGACGATGCGGTCGATGTTGACGTGATGCGGGCGGCTGGCGATCCACGCGATCGTCTCGGCGATGTCGTCGGCGACCAGCGGGCCGGGCATACCTTCGTACACCTTCGCCGCACGCGCCGCGTCGCCGCCGTAGCGGGTGAGCGAGAACTCCTCGGTCATGACCATGCCCGGTACGACCTCGCAGATCCTGATCGGCTCGCCGCACAGCTCGAGCCGCATCGTGCCGGCGATCATCCGCTCCGCGGCCTTGGCCCCGCAGTAGCCGGCGCCACCTTCGTACGGCCCGTCGGCGGCCACGCTGGTGACGAAGACGATGGTGCCTTCGGCCCTACGGAGCGCGGGGAGAAGGGCCTTCGTGACGCGGACGGTGCCGACGACGTTCTTGTCGTACATCCCGATCCACGCCTCGATGTCCGCATCGGCCACCGCCTCCTGCCCCAGTGCACCGCCGGCGTTGTTGACCAGCAGGTCGAGCCGGTCGCCGATCGCGTCGGCGAGCGCGGCGACCTGTGCCGCGTCGGTGATGTCGCAGGCGATCGCCCGTCCGCCGATCTCGTCGGCCAGCTCCTGGATCCTTTTCGCCCGGCGTGCCGAGACGACCACGTCGTAGTCAGCGGCGAGGTGGCGTGCGGTGGCGGCGCCGATACCGGAGGACGCGCCGGTGACGAGGGCAATGGGTCGAGTCATAGGGCCGATTCTGCCTCACGCACGGGCGATCCAGTCGGCGGCTTGGACCATCGCGAGATGGGTCAGCGCCTGGGGCGTGTTGCCGGCGTGGCGGCCGGTCGTCGTGTCGTACTCCTCGGAGAGCAGTCCCACGTCGTTGGTGAGGCCCAC
>DAIPZP010000202.1:0-3766 GCA_036782155.1 Propionibacteriaceae bacterium | reverse complement strand
GTGGTCTTGCGGGCCTCCTGGACGACGCGTACGACGTCGCGGAGCAGCCCCTTCCGTACAAGCTCAGGTGTCAGCTCGAGGTCCAGGGCCACGGTCTCGCCCTGCTCGTTGACGACCGACCAGCCCTCACGCGGGCGCTCGGAGACGATCACCTCGTCGGCGGTCACCTCGACGCCGCCCTCGAACGCGACGGTCGCCTTCCCGTCCGCGTGCAGTGCGGCGGCCAGCGCATGGGCATCGGCGTCGGCGATCGCCTGCGCGACCAGCGGCGTCTGCTTGCCGAACCGCTTGCCGAGCGCGCGGAAGTTGCCCTTCGCCGAGTAGTCGACGAGATCACCGGCTGACGAGAACGAGTCGAGCGCGCCGACGTTCAGCTCCGCGATCACCTCAGCCACGATCTCGTCGTTCAGCTGCGACAAGGTGGTCGACGCGAGGAGCGCACGGCTCAACGGCTGCCGCGTCTTCACCCTCGCCTCACTCCTTGCCGCCCGACCGAGCTCGACGACGCGCCGAGCCAGACCCATCTCCCGGCTCAGCTCCACATCGATGAGGGACTCGTCGACGAGAGGCCACGACGCAAGGTGTATGGACGTGGGCGCATTCGCGTCGGTCGTGACGATCAGGTCCTGCCAGACCCGCTCGGTGACGAACGGCACGATCGGCGCCATGAGCCGCGTGACGATGTCGAGCACCTCGTGGAGCGTCTGCAGCGCCGACGCCTCGCCGTCCCAGAACCGCCGCCGCGACCTCCGTACGTACCAGTTCGACAGGTCGTCAGTGAACGCCGACAGCCTCGTACCGGCCGAGAGCGTGTCGAAGGTCTCGAGGTCGTTCGTCACGTCACGTACAAGCTCGTGCGTCACGCTCAGCAGCCACCGGTCGAGCACGTGCCGCTCCGCCGGAGCCGGACCGTCGCCGGGAGTCCAACCGTTCGTCCGTGCGTACAGCGCCTGGAACGCCACGGTGTTCCAGTACGTCAGGAGCACCTTCCGCGTGATCTCGGTGATCGTGGTGTGCCCGACCCGCCGCGACGCCCACGGCGAACCGCCGGCGGCCATGAACCAGCGCACCGCGTCGGCCCCATGCGTGTCCATGAGCGAGATCGGCTCGAGGATGTTGCCGAGGTGCTTGCTCATCTTGCGGCCGTCCTCGGCGAGGATGTGGCCGAGGCAGAGGACGTTGCGGTACGAGTTCTGGTCGAACGCCAGCGTCGCGACGGCCATCAGCGAGTAGAACCAGCCGCGTGTCTGGTCGATCGCCTCGCAGATGAAGTCGGCCGGGAACGCTTGAAAGAACTTCTCCTTCGAACCGTCGACGTATGGGTAGCCCCACTGCGCGAACGGCATCGAGCCCGAGTCGAACCACGCGTCGATGACCTCCTTGACGCGGCTCGCGGGCTCGCCGCAGGTGGGGCAGGTGAAGGTCACGTCGTCCACGTACGGACGGTGCGGGTCGAGCTCGGAGAAGTCCTGGTGAGCGAGCTCGGACAGCTCCGCGAGCGACCCGACGCAGACCTGATGGTCGTGCTGACAACGCCAGATGGGCAGCGGCGTGCCCCAATAGCGCGACCGCGACAGGGCCCAGTCGACGTTGTTGTCCAGCCAGTCTCCGTACCGCCCGTGCTTGATCGAGTCCGGGTACCAGTTCGTCGACTCGTTCTCGCGCAGCAGAGCGTCCTTGATCTGCGTGGTGCGGATGTACCAGGACGGCTGGGCGTAGTAGAGCAGCACCGTGTGGCAGCGCCAGCAGTGCGGGTAGCTGTGCTCGTAGCTGAGCACCCGGTACATGAGGCCGCGGTTCTGCAGGTCCTCCACGAGCACCGCGTCGGCCGTCTTGAAGAACATGCCGCCGACGAGCGGTACGGACTCCTCGAACGTCCCGTCGGGACGGATCGGGTTGACCAGCGGCAGCCCGTACTTGCGGCACGTGATCATGTCGTCCTCACCGAACGCGGGCGCCTGGTGGACCAGGCCCGAGCCGTCCTCGGTGGTGACATAGTCGGCCAGCAGCACGTAGTGGGTGCCGCCCACGACGTCGGGGAAGTCGATCAGCTCGAAGGGGCGCGCGTACGTCCAGCCCTCCATCTCGGTGCCCTTGTACGTCTGACCGAGCCTCCAGCCGTCCCCGAGCACCTTCTCGGCGAGCTGCTCGGCGACGACGAGGGTCTCGGTGCCGTCGCTGGCCACCACGTACGTGACGTCAGGGTTCACGGCGACGGCCGTGTTCGCGACGAGCGTCCACGGGGTCGTCGTCCAGACGAGCATGCTGGCCTTGCCGGCGAGCGGGCCCGAGGTGAGCGGGAACCGTACGTACACCGACGGGTCGGTCACCGTCTCGTACCCCTGCGCCAGCTCGTGGTCACTCAAGGTCGTGCCGCAGCGCGGGCAGTACGGGGCGACGCGGTAGTCCTCGACGAGCAGGCCCTTGCCGTGGATCTGCTTGAGCGCCCACCACACGGACTGTACGAAGTCGGGCGACATCGTCCAGTACGCCTCGTCGAGGTTGACCCAGTACCCCATGCGCTGCGTGAGCTCGGCGAAGGCGTCCACGTTACGGCTCACCGACTCCCGGCACTTGTCGTTGAACGCCTCGACGCCGTACGCCTCGATGTCGGGCTTGCCGTTGAAGCCCAGCTCGTTCTCGACGGCGAGCTCGACGGGCAGGCCGTGGCAGTCCCAGCCGGCCTTCCGGTCCACGTAGAAGCCCTGCATCGTACGGAACCGTGGGAAGACGTCCTTGAAGACGCGGGCCTCGATGTGGTGGGTGCCGGGCATGCCGTTCGCGGTCGGCGGTCCCTCGTAGAAGGTCCACGGCTTGCCGCCAGCCGTCTGCTCGAGCGACCTGGAGAACACGTCGTGGCTGTCCCAGAACTCCAGGATCTCGCGCTCCATCGCGGGCAGGTCGACCTGCGGCGGGACCGGGCGGTACTGGCTCATGAGGCGTTCCTTCGTCGCTTCCGGCAAAGGGACGAGGCGCGCCATTCGGCGGGCACCCCGCGGTACCACCCTTCTTGGGACCGTAGAACAGGTCCCCACTCATGAGTCTCCGCTGCCGGTTCTAGTGAGCTCGACCTGGTACTGACTCTGGTCGTGCCGTTCTTCCGGCGGCTCCGGGGTGATGGCCCCATCGTCGCTGTGCGGACGCCTGCTGAGTCTAGCCCGAAGCACCAGCCTGTCGCCCATCGCATTTCGGGCTGCTCGACGCGATGCCCGACGGCAACGTCGTGGTCTCTCCCGCGTCGATCGCCATCGTGCTGGCGATGCTCGGCAATGGCACGTCGACTACGACCCGTACCCAGTTCGAGAAGGCCCTCGGCGCGCGGCTCGCAGACTTCATGCACGACCCGCTCGGCGCAGTGACCGCGATCAACTCCTGGTGCTCGTCGGCGACGAAGGGGCTCATCCCCACGATCGTCGACACGTCCATGATCACGACGTTCACGCGGGTGGTAGCAGGCAACGCGGTCTACATGAAGGGTTCCTGGGTGACGGACTTCGTGAGGAGTTGACGACCAAAGAGCCGTTCCGTACGGGATCGGGCGCTCAGGTGACCGCGGACATCATGCACGCGTCGTGGCGGATCCCGTATCTGCAGACGGGCTTGCTGACCTCCATCGCCCTGCCGTTCCGCCACGAGGACCTGGCGTTCATCGTCGCTCTGCCCATGAGTACCGGCCGGGTGAGCCTCTCCAACCTGCCCGACCTGTGCGACGTGCTGGACGCCGACGAGGCCCTGGTCGATCTGGCACTCCCGAAGTTCCACGCCG
>DAIPZP010000201.1:0-3771 GCA_036782155.1 Propionibacteriaceae bacterium | reverse complement strand
GCCCCAGCTCCCCACCCTGTGGGTGTCTGCCGCCCCATTCCGCTACCACGTACACCACCTGATGGCCGCCACGGGCGTGCCGTGGCAGGTCATGGCCGTCGTCGCCGACCTGCCGCAGCAGCAAGTACGGAGCCTGCTCTACGGCCGCGATGGTCGACCACGCTCACGGCTGAGCCCCTACGCGGCCCGCAGGCTGCTTGCGCTGGACGCGACCCAGCTCCGTCGCCTCCAGGTCCGGGAGACCCCTGCCCACCTCGTCATGGACGGCGTGCAGGCTCTCTTGGCCGACGGAGCGAGTCTCGAGTCGATCGCCGGATGGCTGCGCCTCGACCTGCACTCGACCAGTCAGCTGGCCGCCGGCGCCGGCTCGTGCACTCAGGCGAACGCCATCATGCTGCACCTGGCGTGCGTTCACCGGGGACTGCTCATGGAGCCCGCGGCCCGTGCCGTGGCGTGAGGCGCCCCTCCCAGAACCGGTCGTGACACTACGATGACCCTCGTGACCGCGCTCGTTCCCGCTGCGGCGCTGGTGGCCGTCTGCGGGGTCGCGGCTGCTGGCCTCGCCCCCTGGCTGCTGCAGCGAACGCCTGAGCCCGAGCTGGAAGCCGACGAGACGAAGGTCCCGTACGCCGATCTGGCCACGCGGCGCGTCGCGATCGGCACCGGACTCTGGGCCGCCGCCCTTGCCATCCCAGCCGTCGTCGTGGTCGAGCCGAGCCGGGTCGGCCCCTGGCTGGTCCTCGCGATCGTCGGCGCGCTGGCCAGCGTGGTCGACGTCGCGACAACCTGGATCCCCCGCCGCTGGTTGCACGTCGGGTGGGTCCTGGCCGCCCTCTCGGTGGTGGGCTCCGCATGGTCGGTCGGCGACTGGGCCGGCGTGGGGAGAGCGGCGATCGGGGTCGCGATCGTGGGCGGTGCCTACGCAGCCGTGTACGCCGTCTCGCTCGTGTTGTCGAAAGCGTTCTTCGGCTTCGCCGATGTCCGGCTCGGGGTGCTCACCGGGATGGTCGCGGGCTGGCGATCCGTCCCTACCGCCACATCGGCGCTCGTGCTCGGCTCGCTCGTCGGTGCCCTCTGGGGCGTGGTGAACCTCGTGCGGCGACGTAGTGAGCCCTATGCGTACGGACCGGGGATCGTGCTCGGTCCGTACGTTGCCCTGGCCGTCGCGCTGGTCACCCAGCGGTAGCGCCCCGTTGCCGCGCTAACGCCTCAGGACCCGGCGCTCTGGGTGACGTCCGCCCACTCGGCGAGCAAGGCGGCCGCCTTGCCGGAGTCGATGGCGTTCGCCGCCGCCGCGAGGTGCTCGGACAGCTGGGCGGCCACCGGACGACCTGCATCCGGCCCCGCGTACGCCAGCAGCGCCGCGGCGGCGTTGAGGAGCACGATGTCGCGTACCGGCCCGGTCGTACCGGCCAGCACGTCACGGACGACCCCTGCGTTGTGAGCGGGGTCTCCGCCGACCAGATCCTCTCGAGTCGCAGGCGCCAGGCCGAGGGACCGGGGGTCGAGCACGTCGTCGTGGCACACGCCGTCGGCGATCACCCACACCCGCGACGTCGTCGTGGTCGTGAGCTCGTCGAGGCCGTCGCCACCGTGGAAGACCATGCCGCGGCTCCCCCGGCCGGCGAGTACGCCCGCCATCAGCCCGGCCATGCGCTCGTCGGCGACGCCGACGGCCTGCCCGATCGGACGTGCGGGGTTCGCCAGCGGCCCGAGGAAGTTGAACACGGTCGCGATGCCGAGCTCGCTACGAGTGGTCGCCGCATGCCTGAGGGCCTGGTGGTACAGGGGTGCGAACAGGAACACGATCCCTGTACGTTCCAGCACCGCGGCCTGCGAAGAAGGAGGTACGTCGAGGCGCACACCCAGCGCCTGCAGCACGTCGGCGGTGCCGCACGATGACGACGCCGCCCGGTTCCCGTGCTTGACGACCTTCGCGCCAGCGGCGGCCGCGACGATGGCCGCCATGGTCGACACGTTGACCGTGTGGGCACGGTCGCCGCCGGAGCCCACGATGTCCACGGCCTCGCGATCGAGGGTGATCGGAGTCGCGTGATCCAGCATCGACTCCGCGAGCGCCGTGAGCTCGTCGACGGTCTCGCCCTTGGCGCGCAGGCCGACGACGAATCCCGCGATCTGTACGGGGGTGGCCTCACCCGTGAGGACCTGGTCCATCGCCCAGCCGACGTCGGCAGACTGGAGATCCTGGCCTCGGACGAGCGTGGTGAGGACCTCGCCCCAGGTAGGCACGGTCACGCCTTGGCGGCGACGCCGGCGTGGCGCAGCAGATCGGCCACCACCTGCGGGAGCTTCACGGGGTCGATCGGGTACCCGACGATCGCCTCGGCACCGCTCCACGCCGCCAGCCAGGCGTCCTGGGGACGCGCGACCAGCAGGAGGATCAGAGGGCAGTGCGCGATCTCGTCCTTGAGCTGCTTGGCGACGCCCATCCCGCCGGCCGGGACGGCCTCGCCGTCGAGGATGCACAGGTCGTACGTCCCCTCGTCGAGCGCCTTGATCACCGCGGCCTGCGTCGCCGTGTCGACCACCTCGAGCTCGGGCAGGTCCGCGGCCACACGCTTGCCCAGCGCGAGCCGGACCTGCTCCCGCACGATGCGGTCGTCGGAGTACAGGAGCACCTTGGCGGTCGCGGTCATTCTTCAGTCCTCGTGTCGGCTGGCAGTGGCTGAATCGTAGCGCCGGAGACCCCCGCCTCCTGCTCCCGCCTCAGAAGCGCACGCTCGTCGCGATCGAGCTGGCGATCGACACGCCGCGCCTCCCGCTGCGACTCGCGGAACCATCCGAGGAACAGCGCCGTCATCACGCCCAGCATCGTGAAGTCGCCCGTCGCCCACAGGATCCCGCCTGCGATGTACTGATCCCGCATCGGGCTCGGGCCCCAGGTCCGGTTGAACGCCAGGTACCAGCTCTCCGCGACGAGCGTCTTCGAGCCCATGAGCATCGTGCCGATGAACGCGTGGAACGGCATCGTGAGGAAGAAGAGCAGGATCCGGATCGGGTACGGCACCTTCCAGGGCGACGGGTCGGGACCGACGAGCGGCATGAAGAACGCACTGCCCATGAGCAACATCCACAGGTGGAGCAGGTCGTGGAACACCGCGTTCCGCAAGGTCAGGTCGTACAGCCCGCTGGTGTAGAGCACGAACGGCATGAGGATCATGGCGGACGTCGTGAGCGGCGGGAACAGGATCACCCGGGCCAGCTTCGAATGGATCAGCCACAGCAGCCCCGAACGCACTCGCCCGCTCAGCACCCGCAGCGCCAGCGTCATCGGAGCGCCCTGCGCGAGAGCCACCGGGATCGTCATCGACAGCATCATGTGCTGGACCATGTGGATGCTGAACAGCACCGTGTCGTACACACCGAGAGGCCCGAGCGTTGCGTATGCGAGCTGAGCCATGCCGATCATCCAGTACGAGGTGCGGCTGATGCTCCACGCGTCGCCTCGTCGCCGCAGCACGGAGACACCCCACACGTACACCCCGACGAGCACGAGGAGCATGGGTCCGGCGAACCAGTCCCACTGCCAGTTCGTCAGCAGCCCGAGCAGCGTGAGCGGACGCACACCACCGTCGGGAGTCGCGTGCAGCGGCAGTGGCCAGACCGGCATAGCCACATCATGCCAGGGGGTACCCCGCCTGCAGGAGCCCGAAATAGGGCGCGTAACATGCCGCCGAGGTGGCATCGCCATGCCTACCTGTGCGCATAATGTGCCGTGGCGCACACCCAGTCAGCCGATGCCCTGCCGGC
>DAIPZP010000200.1:0-3824 GCA_036782155.1 Propionibacteriaceae bacterium | reverse complement strand
CCCGACGCCGGAGAGGCGCGCGTGTTCGGCACGTCGGTCGTGCGCGACCCGGATCGCGTGACCACCCAGATCGGCTACATGAGCCAGCAGTTCTGCCTGTACCCCGACCTGACCGTCGCCGAGAACGTCGAGTTCTTCGCCCGGCTCCGCGGCGTCTCCAAGGCGGACCGGCGTACGCGCTCGGAATCGCTGCTGGCCGGACTCGGGTTGGCTGACGTCACGACGCGACGTGCCGGCCGCCTGTCGGGCGGCATGAAGCAGAAGCTGATGCTCGCCACGACGCTCATGCACGAGCCGAGGCTGCTGCTGCTCGACGAACCGACGACCGGCGTCGACCCGGTGTCGCGCCGCGAGTTCTGGCAGATCCTGGCCCGGGTACGCAGTGAGGGGCGCACGGTCCTGGTCGCCACCCCGTACATGGACGAGGCCGAACGCTGCACCCACGTCGCCTTCATGGACGCCGGCACGATCACCCGTCGCGGCACCCCGGCCGAGGTCAAGGCGTCGCTGCCGGGCCGGGTGCTGGAGGTCGGCGCGCCCGACCCGCGGGCCGTGCTCGCCGCGATCACCGGTGTCGAGGGTGTACAGCAGGCGCACCTGCTCGGCGACCACGTGCGGGTCCTGTGGTCCGGCGGAGCCACCACCGGGCTGGCGAACCGCCTGGCCGCGGCGGGAATCACGGCCGAGATCGACGAGGTCCCCGCCGACATGGAGGCCGCCTTCTCCTATCTCGCCCAGGACGCCGGATGAACGGCCTTGACCGGGTCTTGGCGATCGTCGTGAAGGAGTTCCGGCACCTCCTGCGCGACCCGCGGGTTCTGGCGACCGTGCTGCTGTTGCCTGTCGCGCAGATGCTGCTGTTCGCGTACGCCATCAGCTTCGACGTCCGCAACGTGCCGACGATCGTGATCGACCAGGACCATACGCCGGCGTCGCGGGCGTACCTGCAGAGCTATTCGGCGGGCGGGTTCTTCCAGGTGCGCGGCGAGGCGGCCGGGATCGGCGACGTCGACGGCATCTTCCGGCGTGGCGAGGCGAGCGTGGTCGTGGTCGTGCCTGCCGGGTTCGAACGGGCGATCACGTCCGGCGGGAAGGCCGACGTGGACGTCCTCGTGGACGGCAGCGACCCGAACGCCGCGCGGATGGGACAGGCGTACGCGCTGGCCCTGAACCGCCTGTACGGACAGCAGGTCGCGGCCGCGTGGGCCGAGAGACAAGGACTCGACCTGTCGGCGGCAGGCGGGCTGGATCCGCGCGTTCGGACGTGGTTCAACCCCGACCGTCAGTCCTCGATCTTCCTCATCCCTGGCCTGGTTGCCGTGATCCTGATGATCGTGTGCGTGCAGCAGACGGCGGTCACGGTCGTCCGGGAGCGCGACCTGCACACCGCCGAGCAGATGGTGGTCAGCCCGGTCACGCACACCGAGCTGATCGTCGGGAAGCTGCTGCCCTGGACGATCCTGGCGTTCTTCGACATGGGGCTCGTGGTTGCGGTCGGCATGTGGGTGTTCGGCCTGCCGCTGCGGGGCAGCGTCGTGTTGCTGCTGGTCGCGTCGCTGCTGTTCGTGTTCGCGTCGCTCGCGATGGGGGTGATCGTCTCGACGATCGCGCCGTCGATGGAGACCGCGAACGTGATGGCGCTCATGCTCGCGTTCCTGCCGGGGCTGCTGCTGAGCGGGCTCGCCTTCCCGCTGGAGTCGATCCCGGTCGTCCTGCAGTGGGTGTCGAGCGTCTTCCCGGCCCGGTACATGGTGGACATCTCCCGCGGGGTATTCCTGAAGGGCGACGGTTTCGCCGACGAGTGGCGACAGCTCGGATCGCTCGCGTTGTACACCGTGATTGTGTTGTTCCTTGCTGTGAGGTTGTACGCCAGGAAGGTTCGTACATGAACGTGCGTCATGTGCGGCTGCTCGTCTGGAAGGAGTTCGTCCAGCTGCGCCGCGACCCGATGCTGCTGCGGGTCGTGATGATCATGCCGTTCATCTACCTGATCATGTTCGGCTACGTCGTCGCCGCCGACGTGACCCACTTGCCGACGGCGATCGTCGACCTGGACCACTCGGTCACGAGCCGTCAGATCGACTCGGCGTTCAGCTCGACCGCGTACTTCGACGTCAAGGCCCGGCCCGACACGGAGGCCGCGCTGCAGACGCTGCTCAACCGCGGTGATGTACGGGTGGCGATCGTGATCCCGGAGGGCACGCAGGCGGCGCTCGACACCGGCAAGGTCGCTGGGATCGGGATCGTCGTCGATGGGGCGGACAGCCAGAGCTCCTCTGTCGGGACGAGCTACGCGATGCGGATCATCGGCGACCTCAACGAGGCCAGGGCCGCCGATCTCGGCGCTGGGGCTCTGCCAGGCGTGGATGCTCGCGTGCGGGTGGAGTACAACCAGACCCTGGCGAGCGTCAACACGATGATCCCGGGGCTGCTGGCGTCGGTGCTGATGGTGACGTTGATGGTCGTGCTGAGCCAGGCGGTCGTGAAGGAGCGCGAGAGCGGCACGCTGGAGCAGATGTTCACGACACCGGTGTCGAGGGGTGAGTACCTGGTCGGGAAGCTTCTGCCGTACGGCCTGCTGGCCTGCGCTCAGAGCGCCATCACAGCGTTCGTCGGCACGTGGTGGTTCGGAGTGCCGTTCACGGGATCGGTGTGGATCGTCTGCCTCGGGCTCCTGCTGTTCATGCTGACGACGATCGGGCTGGGACTGCTCGTCTCGCTGGTCTCGCGGACCAGGCATCAGGCGCAGCAGACGATCATGTTCGTGATGTTGCCGATGTTCATCCTGTCGGGGTTCATCTTCCCGATCGAGTCGATGCCGGCGCCGATCCAGCCGTTCACGAAGCTGATCCCGCTCACGCACGCCGTCGCGATCCTGCGGGCGTCCTTCGTGAAGGGGTCGGGGCTGGCCGATCTGGCCGAGCCGTTGCTCTACCTCGTCGGGTTCGCGATCGTGATCTTCGGGGCGGCGATCGTCGCGGTCCGGCGGCGGTTGTCGGAGTGAGGGGCCAGTCCATGGAGCAGTCGGTGGTCCGAATCCGCGACGTGATCAAGAAGTACGGGGCGTTCGCTGCGGTCGACGGCATCTCGTTCGACGTGGCTCCCGGGGAGGTGTTCGGGTTCCTGGGGCCGAACGGGTCGGGCAAGACGACGACGATCCGGATGCTGACCGGGTCGATCGCGCCGACCGCCGGGACGATCTCGGTGCTGGGCAACGATGCGGTGCGGCATCCGGACAGGATCCGGACGCGGATCGGGTACATGTCACAGAAGTTCTCGCTGTTCGAGGACATGACGGTCGCTGAGAATCTGCGGTTCTACGGCGGGATCCACAACCTGTCGAAGGACGTGTTCGCCGAGCGCCGCGAGTACATCCTCAACATGGCCGACCTGCGCGGCCGGGAGTCGGTACTGACGAGGGACCTGTCGACCGGCTGGCGGCAGCGGCTGGCGCTGGGCGTGGCGACGATTCATCAACCGGAGCTGCTGTTCCTCGACGAGCCGACGTCAGGAGTGGATCCCGTGGCGAGGCGACAGTTCTGGGACTTGCTGTACGAGATGTCGGGCGCCGGGGTGACCCTGTTCGTCACGACCCACTACATGGAGGAGGCGACGAACTGCACGAGGCTGGCGTTCATGTACCGCGGCAAGGTCATCGCCGACGGCAGCCCCCGGGAGCTGCGCGAGGCCCACGCCGCCGGGGGCCCGCTCCCCAGCCTCGAGGACGTGTTCGTAGAGCTGGTCGGCTGACTGTTAGTCGCAGCCCTCTGGGCCGCAGGCGTCTGCGTCGGCCGCTCCGGGCACAGTGAGCAGCGACTTCTTCA
>DAIPZP010000199.1:0-3862 GCA_036782155.1 Propionibacteriaceae bacterium | reverse complement strand
TCGGTGGCGACATCGGCGCGCGGTACGAAGACCCGGTTGATGGGGTCGAGCGCCTCGTCGTAGTCGGGGAACATCTCCCCAAGCCCGGCCGCGGACGGATCCTCCGTCGCCACCAGATCGGGCTCGATGCCCATCGCGCTGAGCGAGTCGGCGGTCGCGCCGCCCACGGAAGCCACCTTGAGGCCCGAGAAGGCGCGGGCGTCGAGCCCGTACTCCTCGATCTTCTCCCGGACCGCCCGTACGGCGTTCGGCGATGTGAACGCGATCCACTCGAACTCGCCGTCGACGAGGCCACGGATCGCACGGTCCATCTGGTGCGGCGTGCGGGGGCGCTCGATGGAGATCGTCGCCACCTCCTGCGACGCGGCGCCGTAGCTGCGCAGACGGGTCGTCATCGGCGTGCCGCCGTCCTTCGTGCGCGGCACCAGCACGCGCCAACCGAACAGCGGCTTCGACTCGTACCAGTCGAGGTCGCTACGGTCCTGGGCGGCCAACGGGCCGACGATGACGTGAACGAGCGCCTCGGGCGGGACACCGGCGACGGAGGCCACGAGCTGGCCGAGCGTGGTGTGGACGCTGCGCTGGCTGATGCTCGCGCCGCTCAGGGTGAGCAGGGCAGGTTCGTCGCGCTTGCGGCCCGCGTCGAGCGCTCGCGTGACGAGGTCGCCGATCATCGAGGCGCGCAGGGCGATCACGAGGTCGCCCTCGGGGATGCGGGGAGCGGAGTCCTTGCGCTCCCGTACCGCCCCGGGCAGGAACTGGACGACGCCGCCGGATGCGAGGTTGACCCCCGCGTACTCGGGGACGACGGTCAGCAGGGACACACCGGGTACGACTTCGAACGTGCAGCCGAGCCGTACGACCGCGGCCGCTTCGGGCGCCGCATCGGCGTCGAGGAAAGGGTCACCGACGACGACCCGAGCCACCGTCTCACCGTCACGGGCATGGGACACCGCGGCTGCGGCACGCTGCTCCGGGGTGGCTGTGGGACCCACACCAAGGTCCTCGAGCGAGGTCACCAAGCGGGCCTGGAGTCCCTCGACGGGGGGTGACATCACGAGCTCGATGAGCGCCTTGGAGTCGGTGACGACGATGTCAGCAGTCTGGATCGCCGAGATGGCGGCCACGGTCAGCAACTCGGGGTCGCCAGGGCCTGCCCCGACGAACACGACTCGTGCCTGGCCGCCTACGGCGGCATCTCCTGCCGGCAAGTCCAAGACGGCCTCCTGGTGAAGATACGGCGTTGGGAACAGCGTGGTCAGCGTCGCTCAGCGCGTCAAGTCAGCGCCGCGCGCAACCGGTCAGCATCGAGCACCCATACCGAGAACTCGCGGCCGTCGACGAACGTCACGGGGACATGGTCGGTGTAGGTCGAACGCAGTGTCTCGTCCGCGTCGACATCGACAGCCAGCCACTCGGTGCCGCTCTGGCCACAGATCGTCTCGACGATCGTGAGCGCTTCGTTGCACAGGTGGCAACCGTCGCGGGTGATGACGACGACCCTGGCTGAATGAGCCACTTCGGGTGTCGTATCCGCGACGGGTGCCATGGGCTTACTTGCCGGCGCGGCGACGCTGGATGCGCGTCTTCTTCAGCAGCTTGCGATGCTTCTTCTTCGCCATGCGCTTGCGACGCTTCTTGATGACCGAACCCACGGGTGACCTTTCGTCGTGCACCAGTTGTGCACTGTGCAACGTGTGTGATGGCGACGACCCTAGACAGACGGGGTCAGCCAGCCGGGCAAGACTACCTGTATCGCGTGCGCTGCAGAAAATCCGCTCAGCCGGCCTGGAAGTACGACTGCCTCAGGTAGGCGTCGACGGCGGAGTTCGGCACCCGGAAACTGCGCCCGAACCGTACAGCCTCGAGCTCGCCCGAGTGGATCAGCCGGTACACGCTCATCTTGGAGACCCTCAGCAGCGTGGCAACTTCGGCCACAGTGAGCAGGTTCAGCCCGGCGCCGGTCGGCTGTGTCATGTCGGTCCTCCCGCACGACCGCTCCCCCAGGTACGGTCCCCGGCCAGACGTGCTTGCTCGGCAAGCGTATCGAGAAGGAGTGAACCCGACTACACGGATGAGAGATCCGTACGGATCCACTGCAGCCCCCACGCGTACATCGCGATCGCCGCGGCAGCTCCGGCGTTGATCGAGCGCGTGGAGCCGTCCTGGCCGATGGCGACCAGGTACGAGCAGGCGGCGACGGCCTCGTCCGTGAGGCCCGGCCCCTCAGAACCGAACAGCAAGCACACGCGCTCCGGCAGGTTCGTGGTCTCGAGGGGTTTCGAGCCCGGCAGGTTGTCGACGCCGACGATCGGGATGTCGCGCTCGGCGAACCAGGCGGCCATGTCGGCCACGGACGCATGGTGGTGAACCCTCAGGTAGCGGTCGGTCACCAGGGCGCCGCGCTTGTTCCAGCGGCGACGGCCGAGGATGTGCACGCCGGCAACGTTGAACGCGTTCGCCGTGCGCACGATCGAGCCGATGTTGAAGTCGTGCTCCCAGTTCTGGATCGCCACGTGCAGCTGTCGGCGCTTCGTATCGAGGTCGGCGACGATCGCCTCGACGGTCCAGTAGCGGTACGTGTCGAGGACGTTGCGCCGGTCACCCAAGGCGAGCAGTTCCGGGTCGTACCTCGCGTCGTCGGGCCAGGGAAGCGGGTGCGGACCGACCCCGACGGACTGTGCGTACTCCTCGTACGGAGCGTCACCGGGTGGTACCGCACCGTCGTCGCACAGGGAGCTCATGGGCGCAAACGGTACTCTGAGCGTTGTGCCCTCACTCATGACGCTCGCCATGACGCCGCTTCTGCTGCCTTCTTGGTTCGATCCCGCGGTCCTCATCGGCCTCCTCGGCAACTGGTGGTTGTGGGGGGTCGCGTTCATCATCTTCGCCGAGTGCGGGCTGTTCTCGATCCTGCCCGGTGACTCTCTGCTGTTCACCGTGGGCATGTTCACGGCGACCGGCACGATCACGTACGGCAGCCCGCCCGCGACGCTCGGCATCGTCTTCGCGGTGCTGACGGTGGCCGCCGTGCTCGGCAACGTCGTCGGCTACTGGATCGGCTACCTCTTCGGCCCGCCGATCTTCAAGCCCCGCACGAGCTGGGTCGGCCGGAAGCTGTTCAACCCCGTGTACGTGACGAAGACCCACGAGTTCTTCGAGCGGTACGGATCGCGCGCGCTCATCCTCGCAAGGTTCGTGCCGCTGGTACGGACGTTCGTTACGCTGATCGCAGGCGTCGGGCGGATGAGCTTCAAGCGCTTCATCTCGTACACAGCCGTCGGCGGCGTGTTGTGGGTTGCCCTCGTGACGCTGGCCGGCTTCTTCCTCGGCAACATCGGCTTCATCCGCAAGAACATCGACCTGGTGCTGATCCTGATCGTGTTCGTCTCGGTCATCCCGATGGGCCTCGAGTACCTCAACCACCGCCGCCAGGCGAAGGCTGCCACGCCCGCGCGTGCGGTAGCCGAAGAGGTCGACCCGGTCTGATCGGGGCCGACAGATCCGGGTTTTCGCTGCTCAGTGAGCACCAAAGCCCCAGAACCCGGCGTTCTGCCTCACTGGGCAGCGATTCCCCGGATCTTGTCGAGTCAGAGAGCCTCTGTCGGCGCCGGGAGGAGGCCCTCGAGGGCCGCGGCGGCGATCGCGGAAGGCTTCGGGGACGGGGAGATCGCGTCGACGTGGAGACCTAGCGACAGGGCATCGCGGGCAGGGATGCGGCCGACGGCTACGACCCGTACGTCCTTGGGCGGTAGTCCGAACAGCTCCTCGATCGCCTGCGCAGCGCTACGGGACGTCACGATCACTGCCTCCGGCCAGCCCGACTCCAGCGCCTTCTCGTGCTCGGCGGTCGGGTCGGCGG
>DAIPZP010000198.1:0-3871 GCA_036782155.1 Propionibacteriaceae bacterium | reverse complement strand
CCTCGGACGCCGTCCGGGTCTCGCTGAGGATCTCGTACCCGTGTCGCCGCCCCGACGCGAGGGCAGTGAGGATCCAGAAGGCGGATGTCGTGAGCGGAGTATTCATGGATCCAGAATATTCCAACATTGGGAATATGGAAGAGGGGACTCGGCTGGTTCATGCGAGCCCGCCGCATCGAGTGTCACCGAAGTCACCTTTTCGCGAGCATGTTCGGTGGTTTTGGTGACACTCGATGGGGGGTCTCCGACTCCTCAGGAGATTCGGTCGATCACCCGCGTCGACGGGACTGAGACCGTCTCGGGGCCGTACACGACGGCGCCCTCCAGCGCCTCCAGCGCTCGCCCGAACTTGGCTGGGTCCGTCGTGTGCAGGGTGAGTACGGGCTCGCCCGCGGTCACTCGATCGCCGGGCTTGCGGTGGATCTCGACGCCTGCGGCGAGGTCGACGGGATCTTCCTTGCGCGCACGACCGGCGCCCAGTCGCCAGGCGGCGATGGCGATCGGACGCGCCGGCATCGCGACGATGTAGCCGCCCCGTGGAGCGGTGATGACCTCGGTGTGCGATGAGGTCGGCAGCGGAGCGTCCGGGTCTCCACCCTGCGCGGAGATCATCCGCCGCCAGACATCCATGGCGCGGCCGTCGGCGAGGGCGTCGGCCGGATCGACGTCGCCGCGGCCCGCGAGCGCGAGCATCTCCCGAGCCAGGGCGACGGTGAGCTCGACGACGTCGGTGGGCCCGCCGCCTTCGAGGACCTCAACCGACTCCCGAACCTCCAAGGCGTTGCCGACGGTGAGCCCCAACGGCGTCTCCATGTCGGTGAGCAGTGCGACGGTGGCGAGGCCGGCGTCGTTGCCGAGATCGACCATGGTCCGCGCCAGCGCGCGAGCATCCGCCTCGGTCTGCATGAACGCGCCTGAGCCGGTCTTCACGTCGAGGACGAGCGCGCCCGAGCCCTCCGCGATCTTCTTGCTCATGATCGAGCTGGCGATCAGGGGGATGGACTCGACCGTCGAGGTGATGTCGCGCAGTGCGTAGAGCTTCTTGTCCGCAGGGGCGAGCCCAGCCCCCGCGGCACAGATCACGCCGCCCACGTCGCGGAGCTGCGTGAGCATCGCCTCTGGAGTGACGTCGGCGCGCCAGCCGCGGATCGACTCGAGCTTGTCGAGCGTGCCGCCGGTGTGGCCGAGACCACGGCCGGAGAGCTGGGGGACATGGACCCCGTACGCGGCGACCAGCGGCACCAGTGGGAGCGTGATCTTGTCGCCGACGCCGCCGGTGGAGTGCTTGTCGGCGGTCGCCCCGAGGTGCGTGAAGTCCATCCGCTCACCGCTCGCGATCATCGCGGCGGTCCAACGCGAGATCTCGGTCCGGGTCATGCCGCGCAGGAAGATCGCCATGGCAAGGGCCGCCATCTGCTCGTCGGCGACGGCACCTCGCGTATAGGCGTCGATGACCCAGTCGATCTGGGCGTTGCTGAGTGCGCCGCCGTCGCGCTTGGTGCGGATGACGTCGACGGCATCCATGAGTTCGGTCATGTTCCGCAGACTAGTGCGGCGCTGCCTGGCTTCGTCTGGGGTGGGTCAGGCTGGGGTGTCCGTGGTTCCCGCGGCTGCATCGGGTACTCCGTCGTGCCAGAAGTGGGCGGTCTGCAGGATCCAGAAGGCGATGAAGAGGACGAGCAGCGCCGCCTCGGCGACGAAGAACCATTGCGGGTAGGGGTTAGGCAGCCAGCCGAGCAGGATCGCGATGTCGTAGATGGCCGTGAGGACGATCGTGGCGATCATGGCTGCACTGATGATCTGGTAGCCGCGCTGGTAGTCCCGCGGCCTCAATCCCATCACCGTCGGCCCTTCGGGGGGATCCAGCGCGTTGATGCGGGCCACCCCGGCGCGGAGGGCCCGACGGTCGTAGGCAGCATGCCGATCGTCGGGGCCAGCATGCCGGCGAGGTTGAGGGAACCGTCCTCGCTCTTCTCGCGGCCCATGATCGCGATCAGCGCCAAGCCCGTGGCGACGAGGACGCCGACGAAGACATTCCGTACCGGGGAGTAGAAGGAGGCGCTGATCGACGTCAGCTCCAGACGGCGCGTACGGACGATCTCCAGGACGAGTGACGCCATCAGCAGCAGCGCCGCCGCGACGACACCCATCCGTAGCGCTCTGTACGTGATGATCGCCGACTGGCTTCGACTCGGCATCTCGACTCCTCACGGACGGTCGGACAAAGCTGACAGCGGTGTCGTACTCGATACCGCTGCACTGTACGAGACGCGAGACCGTCACGGTGATACCCCAGGGGCGCTGCTCAGGACTAATGTGACTCGGCGGGACTGCGAGCGGGGGGGAAGCGTGATGACCGAGTCACTGACTGCGGATCCGATCGATCGGAACCGGTTCCCGGCCGACCCCTGGGCGCTGCGGGAGCTTCGCTACGACAGTCGCGATCTCGGAGTCACGGAGACGCTGTTCTCGGTCGGGAACGGCTACCTCGGCCTTCGCGGCAACGTCGAGGAGGGCCGCGACGCGTACGCGCACGGCACGTTCATCAACGGCTTCCACGAGGTGTGGCCGATCCACCATGCGGAGGATGCGTACGGCTTCGCGACGGTCGGCCAGACCATCGTCAACGCCCCTGACGCCAAGACCATGCGGCTGTACGTGGACGACGAGCCGTTGCTCCTCAGCGTCGCCGAACTCGAAACCTACGAGCGCAGTCTCTCGTTCCGCGATGGCGTGCTGACCAGGGAGATCGTGTGGCGCACCCCGGCGGGCAAGCGCGTCAAGCTGCGCTCGCGCCGGATGGTGTCGTTCGCCGAGCGCCACCTCGCGGTGATGGACTACGAGATCACGATGCTGGACTACGCGGCCCCGGTGACCGTGAGCTGCGAGATCCTCAACAGGCAGGATGGCGAGGACGAGTTCCATGTGGCCTCGCAGGCGATGGGACGAGGCTGGGATCCGCGCCGAGCCGCGAACCTCACGGCGCGGGTGCTGCAGCCCCATTCGAAGTGGGAGGGTGGCGGCCGTGCGGTGCTGTCGTACGCCGTCACATCCTCCGGCATGACCCTGGCCGTTGCGGCGGATCACTCGATCGAGACCACTGACTCCTACGAAGAGCGGACACAGATCGAGGACGACCTCGCGAAGCATGTGTTCCGGTTCCAGGCCACACCCGGCGTCACCACGCGGATCACGAAGGTCGTCAGCTACCACACGTCCCGCGGAGTGCCCACGAGAGAACTCATCGACCGCTGCCGTCGCACGCTCGACCGGGTGAAGGAGACAGGCACCGAGGCGGCGTTCGCCGCCCAGCGGGCATGGCTCGACGCCTTCTGGGAGAGGAGCGACGTCGAGATCGGCGGCCAACCGGAGCTGCAGCAGGCCGTGAGGTGGAATCTGTTTCAGGCCATCCAGGCGGCGGCACGGGCCGAGGGAGTCGGGATCCCGGCGAAGGGGGTCACTGGCTCCGGCTACGACGGGCACTACTTCTGGGACACCGAGATCTATCTGCTGCCCTTCCTCACCTACACCTCGCCCCAGTACGCGCGCAACGTGCTCCGGTTCCGTTACGGCATGCTTGACGCGGCGAGGCGGCGGGCGGTCGAGCTCAACCAGCGCGGTGCCCTGTTCCCATGGCGCACGATCAACGGGGAGGAGGCGTCCGCCTACTACGCCTCAGGGACGGCGCAGTACCACATCGACGCGGACATCGCGCACGCCTTGTCGCAGTACGTCGCGGCGACGGGCGACGTCGACTTCCTGGCGCGGGAGGCCATCGACATCCTCGTGGAGACGGCGAGGCTCTGGGCCGACCTCGGGTTCTGGCGCAGGTTCGACGGGCATGCGTTGTTCCATATCCACGGCGTCACAG
>DAIPZP010000197.1:0-3910 GCA_036782155.1 Propionibacteriaceae bacterium | reverse complement strand
GATTTATGTCACAGACTGCTGCGGACTCGGAGGTCGAGCAGTCGAGATGGCGTTGTCAGGGGGTCAGCCGCGACAACAACACGAGCACGCCCACGCGCGGCCCGAGACGGCCTGGCACGTGGTGGCTGATGACATGCGGGTTAGGTTAGCAGCCACAGCGGCTCGGTCCAAGGTCTGACATTCGCTGTCCCACACTGCGGAAGACCCGCCTCGGCGCCGGAATACCTACCGCCGTATCGGGTTGAGCGGGATGCTTGAAGTTTCACCTAGGGTCAACGATGTCCCTCCTGCACCACCTGAGAGGACACCTCATATGACCATTGCCATCGACCGTGCGGCCACCACCGACTCCCCCATCCTCGACGTGCTCGCCGAGCGCTGGAGCACACGGGTCTTCGATCCCGCCGCCGCCATCGACGAATCCGCGCTCGCCAGCGCCCTCGAGGCTGCCCGCTGGTCCCCGTCCGCGAACAACACCCAGCCCTGGCGGTTCATCGTGACCCGCCGCGGCTCGGACGCGTACGACGCGATCTACGCCAGCCTCCGCGACTTCAACAAGAGCTGGGCCGGCGACGCGTCCGCGCTCGTCGTGGCGGCCGCGACGACGACGACCGAGGACGGTTCACCGATGCACTTCGCCCAGTACGACACGGGCCAGGCCGTCGCTCACTTCACCGTCCAGGCCCACGCCGAGGACCTCGCGACGCACCAGATGGGCGGCTTCGACCGCGACGCCGTGCGCAAGGCGTTCGACCTGCCCGAGACGCTCACGCCCCTCACGGTCATCGCCGTCGGGACGCTCGGCTCCCTCGACGACACGTCCGACGAGGTCCGGGCCCGCGAGAACACCCCCCGTACCCGTCGCGCCATCAGCGACTCGGTACTGATCAACTCCTGACAGACATAGGCGCCTTCACGGCACCCGCACGAGGTGGCACTGCCCGTCCGGCACTCGAGCCAGTACGGTGTAGTCCGACGAAGGAGGGTGCCGTGAAGACGCTCATCAATGTGGTACAGGACATCGGCCTGCTGGTGGCGAGGTTGACGCTGGGGCTCGTGCTCGTCGCCCACGGCTGGCAGCGCTTCACCCATGGCATCGGCCCGACCGTGGACACCCTGAAGCAGTACGGGCTGCCTGAGCCGCAACTGTTCGCCTGGGGAGCCACCGTGCTCGAGGTGATCGGAGGGGCGCTACTGATCTTCGGCCTGCTCACCCCGATCGTGGCGGCGTTCGTCGTCGCCGAGCAGGTGATGGTCATCGCCTGGCTGAGGTGGCACAACGGGCTGTGGCAGGCAACGAACGGCATCGAGTACCCCGTGGCCCTCGCCGCCCTCGCGCTGATCCTGGTCGTCTTCGGCGCCGGCCGTACCGGCGTGGACATGCTCTTCCGCCGCGGGAAGAAGCCCGCGACCACATCGTCGGTCTACGACTCGCACCCGGCGTGATCTGCATTCACAGACAACCCACAGCGAGTTCATGGGCGGCTTTCACAGTTTCTTGCCAGTCTGTGTGACATGCCTCGACTCACAACCCCAACTGAAGCGCTCACACGACCGGACGGCAGCCCCATCCGCGTACTCGCCGTCGACGACGAGACCAGCCTGACCGAGCTCCTGTCCATGGCGATGCGCTACGAAGGGTGGGATGTGACGACCGCCGCCTCCGGCACCGATGCCGTACGGGTTGCCCGCGATGTCCGTCCCGACGCTCTGGTGCTCGACATGATGCTCCCTGACTTCGACGGGATGGAGGTCATGCGGCGTGTCCGTGCCGACCTCCCCGACATACCGATCCTCTTCCTCACCGCGAAGGACGGCGTCGAGGACCGCATCGGCGGGCTCACCGCGGGCGGCGACGACTACGTCACCAAGCCGTTCTCGCTGGAGGAGGTCATCGCCCGGATGCGTGGCCTGCTGCGTCGTACGGGCGCATCGGTCGCACGTCCCGACGCTCGGCTCATCGTCGGCGATCTCACGCTCGACGAGGACTCCCACGAGGTCGCTCGTGGCGGTGACGAGGTCAACCTCACGGCGACCGAGTTCGAGCTGTTGCGCTACCTGATGCGGAACCCTCGCCGGGTGCTCAGCAAGGCACAGATCCTCGACCGCGTCTGGAACTACGACTTCGGCGGCCAGGCGAACGTCGTCGAGCTGTACATCTCCTACCTCCGCAAGAAGATCGACGCGGGCCGTCCTCCGATGATCCACACCCTGCGCGGAGCAGGGTACGTGCTCCGCGCAGCGGTCGAATGACCTCGACGCTCGTCAGCGACGCGCCCAGCCCGATCGGCCCAGGGACCCTGGGCCGACGCCTCGTCATCCAGGTGGCGGCCACGGTGGCGATCCTCGCAGCGCTCATAGCTATGGTCTCGTTCGCGGCGATGCGCGAGATCGTGGTGCAACGCACGGACTCTCAGCTCGCTGACATCCTCTCCCGCCAGCCCAGCGCCCCGTACGAGTCGACCGACTCGTCCGGCTCACATGGACCGCGCGGCTCCGGTGGGCTCCCCGGCATGCCGGTCGGAGGCATCATCGTCGAGTCGACAGGCAGCACCGAAGCGGGCGCCATCCTGACGCGGACCGGATGGATCCTTCTGGACGACACTGTCATCGACCACATCCTCGCGAGCAGCACGCCGCGAATCACGACGATCGACGTCACCTCGTTCGGCAAGTACCGCTTCCAGGCGACCCTCGTGAACGGCACGACGTTCCTCGTGGGGCTCCCACTGTCCGACGCTGACAACATCGTGTCGACCGTGCTCTGGATCGAGCTCGGCCTCGCCGCGCTGGCCATCCTCGGCGCGATCGTCGTCACCCGGGTTGTCGTGATCCGGAACCTGCGCCCGCTGCACGAGGTCGCCAGGGTCGCGGCCGAGGTGTCGCGCCGCGAGCTCGACCGGGGCGAGGTCGACCTCAGCCTCCGCGTGCCCGAGTCGAACGCCGACCCCTCGAACGAGGTCGGACGCGTGGGCCTGGCGCTCAACACCATGCTGACCAACGTCGAGAGCGCCCTGGCCGCCCGGCAGGCATCCGAGACGAAGGTCCGCCAGTTCGTCGCCGACGCCTCACATGAGCTCCGCAACCCGTTGGCTGCGATCCGCGGCTACGCCGAGCTGACCAGGCGTGGCCGTGAGGACCTCCCCGAAGACACCCAGTTCGCCATGGGCAGGATCGAGTCCGAGTCGGAGCGGATGAGCAGGCTCGTCGAGGACCTGCTCCTTCTGGCCCGCTTGGACAACAACCCAACGCTCCAGCTCAGCGAGGTCGAGCTCACGGACCTTCTCGCCAATGCCACTGCCGACGCCCAGGTCGCCGGCCCGGACCACGAGTGGGACGTCGAGGTGCCCGAGGAGCCGGTCCTCATCCGAGCGGATCGGTTCCGAATCCACCAGGTGATCGCGAACCTGCTCGCCAACGCCCGTACGCACACTCCCGCCGGCACGCACGTGACCGCGAGTCTGGCGATCGACGGGATGTACGCGGTGGTGAAGGTTGCTGACGACGGGCCCGGCATCTCCCCAGCGCTGTTGCCGAAGGTGTTCGAACGGTTCGTACGTGCCGATGTCTCTCGGGTGCGCAAGTCCGGCCAGTCCACAGGCCTCGGCCTCGCGATCGTGGAGGCCGTCGTCCAGGCGCACGGCGGCACGGTCAATGTCACGTCGCGCCCTGGCCGTACCGTCTTCGAAGTTCGCCTGCGCCGCATAGCCTGACCTCACAGACGCCTCAAAGAGTCGTTGCAGCGAAGGCATAGCGCAGACCCCCAGTGTGGTGGTTGTGACTAACACCGCATCAGAAGTCGTGACCGAGAAGCCCCAGGCCCAAGAGCCGGCGCCATCCTCCACTGCCCGTGCTCTCCGGGACCTCCCCCGCTGGGTATCCCAGGGATCGCTAGCGTTGACGCTGCTCG
>DAIPZP010000196.1:0-3921 GCA_036782155.1 Propionibacteriaceae bacterium | reverse complement strand
CAGACGGCGATAAGCGGTCTCGAGCCGGTCTCTCAGCGCCACAGGGGTTGCCGGGACCGCACCGATCGTGGTGGTCGCCTGAGCGCCCTTGGTCGTGACGACCTCGAGCGCACGTTCGTAGATGTCGACGTCGATCCTGGCCTGCGTGAGCGCATCGAGTCGCGCGTTGTGGGTGGCGGTCATCGCCCGCTGGAGATCGGGCAGTCCCGCGCCGAACCCCAGGAGATGCTCGGCCTCGAGCCGCCGGGACTCGAGGTAGCCACGGCTCGTCGACGGCACCATGTCGAGCGCGTCCAGCGTGCCCTGCAGGTCACGACGCTGGGCGCGCAGCCGTGCCAGCCCGAACGCGGCCGGCGTGACGTAGTTGGCGTCCGTGGAAGCGCAGATGAGGTAGAGGTTCTCGGCGATCGCCGGCTCCCCGCCCTGCTCACAGGCGACCGCGAGGGCGATCTTCGGCGCCAGCTCGCCCGGCACCTGCCCGTACACGGCGTTGAACGACGACTGCGCGGTACGCCAGTCGCCCAGCTTCATCGCGACCACGCCGGACACCCACACCGCGCGCCACTCCCACGGATCGGCGGCGAGGAGCTCGTTGACGTACTGCCGTACGAGTCGCTGGTTGTCCATCTCGAGCGCCGCCATGGCCTTCGCCAGCAGCACTTCGGCGGTCGCCTGCGGCGCGGAGTCGAGTGCGGACAGCCGCTCGACGGGATCGGTGTAGTTGATCGCGCTGAGCCATGCGTACTGAGGGTCCGTGGTGTCCGGCTTGAGCTTCGGCAGCTGGGTCCAGTCGAACGTGTCACCGGTCACCGCGGGCGGATCGAAGAGCAGCGACGTAGCCGACGTCTGCGCGATGCCGGAGTGCATCGAGCCGACGACCTCGCGCAGGACGCCGAGCAGCTGTACGCGCAGCTCGTCCGCGGAGACGAACCGGTCGGCCGGGTCGGCGGCGCAGCACTTGAGGAGCAGCCGGAACAACGAGTCGTACTCGGCGAACAGCGGCATCTCGTCGACCGGCGGCAGCGTGAACTCGTACGTGGACTGGTAGCCGCGGAACTCCGCGCACAGCACGAGCAGCGTCCGGCCGATCGTGTAGATGTCGCTCGCCACCGACGGGCCGACGGTCGCGACCTCTGGCGCCTGGTAGCCGGACGTGCCGAAGATGGACGAGTCATCGTCGTCCATGCGGCGCACGCCGCCCAGGTCGATGAGCTTGATCGAGTCGTCGATCTGGAGCACGTTGTCGGGCTTGAAGTCGCAGTAGAGCAGGTGCTGCTCGTGGAGGTAGCTGAACGCCGGCAGGGTCTCGTGGATGTAGGCGAGGGCCCAGTCGACCGGCAGCGCGTCGTACGCCCCGCCGTTGGACGCCAGCCGCTGCTTGAGCAGCTCCTTGAGCGAGCGGCCACCCACGTACTCCATGACGATGTAGCCACCGCCTTCATGGGTGACGAAGTTGTAGATCTCGACGATCAGCGGGTTCTCGACCTGCGCGAGGAACTGCTGCTCGGCGATCGCGGAGTTCAGCGCGTCGGCGTCGCCCACGTTGAGCAGGCCCTTGAGCACGACCCAGCGGTCGGAGACGTTCTTGTCGCGCGCGAGGTAGATCCAGCCCATGCCGCCATGTGCGAGGGCGCCGTGCACCTCGTACTGGCCTGCGACCAGATCGCCGTTCTTCAGCTTGGGCGTGAACGAGTACGGCCTGCGGCACTTGGGGCAGAAGCCCTCCAGCCGGCCCTCGTCGCTGTCGTGCGACCGGCCGACGGGCGAACCGCAATGGGGACAGACCCGCTTGTCCTCGGGGATCGCGGTGTCCTTCATGACCGCGGTCTCAGGATCGACGTACGGAGCGGGCGGTACGGACGTGAGCCCGGCACCCAACCGTGCCGCACGCAGCCGCTTCGCGGTCTCGCGGATGCGCTTGGTCGAGCGACTGGCCGCGCCACCCGCACGTGCTGAGCCGAGAGCGGTGGAGCTCAGCAAGCTCGACGCCCTCGTCACTGATGTCTGGCCGGTACTCGGGGACCGCGGGGCGCTCGACGCTTCGGTCGCGCCGGCGGGCGAGCCGCACACATCGCAGTAGCCGTCGATGATGTTTCCGTTGCAGCCGGGCATGCGGCAGCGACCGGTCGGCACCTTGGCCGGCGGAGGCTGAGGTATCCCGCCGCCGGTCGGCATGGGAGCGACCCTGGCGGGCATCGGACTGGCCGTCGCGGGCATGGGAATGGCATGGCCGAGCGGGGCCACGGATGCGGCGGCGGCTGAGTGGATTCCGCCCGGGGAGGGCATGCCGCACACGTCGCAGTAGCCGTCGACGATCGAGCCGGTACATCCCGGCTGCAGACATCTCACGACTGACCTCCTTGATCTCGCGCAGCAAGCAGCCGTACGGCCGCGGCGTAGGCGTCGAGCAGGGACGCGACGACCTGCGTCGGTGCGGGCCGACGGGCCAGGAACGACTCGACGACTCCTCCGAGCGCAGCGACGTCCGCATCACCGGCGACGCCCGCCTGCCGGGCGGTGCTGACCTCGTGACTGAGGCGGTCGGTAAGTGCTGTGCGGTCGTCCAGGGCTTTGCCGTACGCGTCCTGGACGATCTGCATCGCCTTGCTCACCGACCCCAACTTCACAAGGTACCCGTCGAGCTGAGAGGCACTGCTGGGTACGGGACCGAGCGCGGCCACGTTCGGCACGGCGTACTTCGGTGCCGGCGTCACGGACTCCACGGTCCGGGTCACGAGGTCGTTGAGCGCGGTCTCGCGGAGTTGCAGTGCCTCGAGCAGCTCGCGGGCGCGGGCGAGCTTGTCCTGCGCCTGACGGCGTTTGGTGTTCCCGACGATGAGGTCGCGCTCCATCGTGGCCGCGCGGATCTCGAGAGGGCCGAGAAGGCCACCGATGTCGCCGCCACGATCCGATTTCCCGGCGAGATCTTCCGTACGTGCCGAGATGTCCTCGACCTGTGCCAGGACGGCCGGCTGCGTCGCGGGGGGCTCCAGTTTCGCCTGGTCGCGGAGCCGCTCCACCTGTGCGCGAAGGTCGCGCAACCGTCCGCCGAGCTGGTCGGCCTCGGGGCTGCGGTTGAGGCGGCTGCGCAGCTGTCCAGCGAGGGCGTCGCTGAGCCGGCAGGCCTCGGGCAGAGACACTGACAGCCCGCTGATCGCGGCCGAGCCCGGTGTCGGGGAGCCCGAGTCGGGGAGGGTGTCGTCGAGATGACCCCAGATGAGCGCTGACAGCCGTGCCCGTTCGGTCGGGCCCACGCGGCCGGAGTCCCACGTGGCCAGCAGGAGGTCGTACCGGTTCTTGATCGCCTGCCACACGGACAGCGACAGCATCATGTCGTTCGTGAGCTGTGCGCGGTCGGGCGTCGCGAGGATCGTGGCGTCGAGCGCGTCGAGCTCCGTACGTCGCTGCTGGATCCACGCGCCGAGCAGCCCCAGGTAGGTCATCGCATCCTGGACCTCGACGGGCGTGCCGAGCTTTCCGGGAGCGTTGGGGGCGGTGTCCATCAGCGTCACCTCAGACGTATTCGACGAGTCGGCGATTGAGACCGGCGACGGAGGCGAAGAGAGCCAGTACCGCCGCCACGGACGCGCCGATCCCGAGCGGCAGCTGGGTGTGCTGGGCGGTGGTCAGCGTCGAGGTGGCGACCTGGGCGTCCGACGAGGCCAGCCCCTTGGCCGAGTCGGTGAACGCCACGAGCGGGGTGAGCGTCGTCGTACGTCCCTGAGCCTTCGCGTTCGCGGCCGTCACGCTCACGGTCGAGTACGCGGTCGTGTAGGCGGTCCACAAGGTGGTCTGGTAACCCTGCTCGGACGCATCCGGGATCGTGGTGAGCATTGTCGTCATCGCCGTGCTGAGCTGCGTCCAGTCCGCGTTGCCGCGGGAGGTCACCATCAGCGTGCGGTCCTCGGCGGCTTTCGCCTG
>DAIPZP010000195.1:0-3953 GCA_036782155.1 Propionibacteriaceae bacterium | reverse complement strand
GTGGTGACAAGGCTTGATGTCAGTGAACTGGTCATCGGATCCTCATCCCGCCAGGTACGACGCGGTCACGGCGAGGAACGCCAGAACGAACGACCCGGCGAGGAGCTCCGGCACCCGGAAGAGCCTCACCTTGGCCATGAACACTTCGGCCGCGGCGATCAGGCCGCCGGCGACGAGCAGCTTTGCGCCCAACGCTGCGACGGCGATCAGCAGCGCGAGCGGTTGAGCGGTGTCGGCCAGTCCCCAGGGCAGCGCAAGGTTGACGACGAGTCCGAGCAGCGCGGTGAGCCTCAGCCACGAACCCAGCTCGAGCCACGCCAGGTCCCGTCCCGCGCTCTCCAGGATCATCCCTTCGTGGATCATCGTGAGCTCCAGATGCGTCGACGGGTTGTCGACAGGGAGCCTGCCGGTCTCCGCCAGCACGACGACGACGAGCGCCACGACGGCGAGCAGCCCGGCGGGGGTGACGACCCGCGTCACGTCCGCTCCGCGCGCCAGCACGATCCGGCTGAGCGTCGAGCTCCCCACGGGGATCGACAGCGCGTAGACGCTCATGAGCACCGTGGGCTCGACCAGGGCCGCGATCATCATGTGGCGACTTGATCCCATGCCCCCGAACGCCGTACCAGCATCGAGCCCGAGCAGCGCCAGCGCCACGGTCCCGATGAGCAGGAGGGAGACCACGACGAAGAGGTCGCTGGGGATCGACGGGATGTACGCGGTGGTCACGAGCGGCACGAGTGCGACGACCATGAGGCTCGAGACCAGCAGGACGAGCGGGGCCGCGATGAGCACGATGCTGGATCCCTCGGCCCTCAGCGGCTCCTTGGCAAGGAGCTTGCGGACGTCCCGGTACGGCTGAAGGAGGCCGGCTCCCACGCGTCCCTCCATGCGGGCGCGGACCTGTCGCATGACGCCCACGAGCAGGGGGGTGATGGCCGTGGCGACGAGAACCTGAAGGATGACGAGGAAGACGGTGATCATGGCAGCGTCACCACCACGAGGACCAGCACCAGTGCTGCGAAGGAGAACCCCAGGTAGCGGTGGATGCTGCCGTTCTGAATGCGGCGAGCCTGGTCGCCGACGATTCGGAGCCAGCGCGCGGCCGGGGCGTACCACCGATCCTCGACGATGTCGGTGAGCTCCTGGGCGAAGGCGACGCGGCTCTCCAGCACCCGGTCGTCGCCGAGCTGTGAGACCTCTAGAGACCGTGAGGGCCGCAGGGCCTCGCCGAAGACGCGTACGAGCGGCTCCGCGTACGAGGTCGCCGTGTACTCCATGCGCGGGGACGTACGGACTCCGCCGCAGCCCCATGCCAGGTCGGTCGCTCGCCTCGGGATGCGGCGCCGGAGGACCAGCACAAGGAGCCCCACCGGGAGGGCGAGTCCCAATGCCAGGATCCCGAGTGCGACCGGGTCGAGGACACCGATCGTCACCAGTCGCAGCCCGCCCATCTCGCTCGTCACCATCCCCGAGTAGCCGAGCACCGACGAGAAGGCTATGGCGACCGGGCCCGCGGCGAGCCCCAGTCCCCACACCGAGAGCGCGCCGAGGACTTGGGCGACGCCCATCGCCGCGGTGCCGGGCCGTGAGGTGAACTCCGGGGACGGCGAGGCGGCGGCATCCGAGCGTGGCCTCGCCAGGAACGCCATGCCGAATGCTTTGACGAACGTCAGGAGGCCAAGCCCGATGGTCAGAGCGAGAAGCCCGAGCGTGACCGGGAGCGCCAGCGCCAGCATCGTGTTCGCGCGGCCGTCGCCGTGGACGACCGCTTGGAGCAACGTCCATTCGGCCACGAAACCGCTGGTGATGGGAAGCGCCGAGGCGCCCATTGCCGCGAGCCCGAACGTCCAGGCGGTCACGGGGTGAGTGCGGGCCAAGCCACCGAGTCGGTCGAGATCTCGCTCGCCGGTGGCCTTGAGGATGGTGCCGGCCCCGAGGAACAGGACCGTCTTGAACGCGGCGTGACTCACGACGAGCAGGAGTGCCGCGACGAAGGCGATCGACGCGACCTCGGGCTGTCCGGCGTTCGACAGGAGCATCCCGACGCCGACCGCGGTAACGGCGAGGCCGACGTTCTCGGTCGTCGAGTACGCCAGAAGTCGCTTGAGGTCGCTCGTGATGCTGGCCTGGAGGATGCCGTACGAACCGGAGAGCACACCCAGCGCCAGCACGAGGACGGCGAACGGCCGGGAGACCGCGGGCAGCCATGAGCTGGTGAGCAGGATGATCCCGTACACGCCCATCTTCACCATCGCCGCGCTCATCACGGCGGAGACATGGCTCGGCGCCTCCGGGTGGGCGCGTGGCAGCCAGACGTGCAGCGGGACGAGACCGGCCTTGGTCGCGAAGCCGGTCAGCAGCAGCAGGAACGCCGCGATGCCGGTGGGGCCGGTGATCCCGGCATCGGCGATCCGGGCGAACGTCGTGCTGTGGGCCTTGCTCGCCAGAAGCGCGAAACCCGTAGCCAGAGTGAGGAAGCTCAGGTGGGTCATCACGGCGTACCAGGCGGCTGCGGGTCGTACGGCAGGGCGTTCGGCGTGGTCGGAGAGGACCAGCACGGTCGACGCGACGGCCATCGTCTCCCAGCCGAGGAGGAACGAGACGACATCGCCGGCTGACGGCACGATGAGCATGCCGAGCAGGAAGAGCGCGAACGCCGACCATCCCGTACGAGAGGCGGCCGGGCCGTGCGCGTACCCGATCCCGTACAGCGCGGCGACTGCACCCACGGCACCGACGACGATGCAGAACACGCCGCCGAGTGGGGTGGGGGAGAGGACCAGGGGGTCGAGACCCAGGCCTCCGGGCACGGCGATGGGGATGACCAGTGCGACTTTCGGGGGCGACGTGATGGCAGCGACGCCCGTGAAGATGCCGGCGATCCCGATGCCCATGCTGGTTCCACCCGATGCGAGCGAGCGGTGCCGGTCGGGTGTGACGAGCGCCAGGACGAGGGCGATGCCCGTGAGCATCAGGACCGTGAGGAGGCCCCCGACGGCCGTCATCGGCCGGTCACTTGGCGCAGGGCGGCGACGATCGCCGCGGGATGAGGTGGGCAGCCGGGCACCGTGAGATCCACGTCGACGATGTCGGACACGGAGCCGGCGACACCGTACGCGCCGGCGAACAACCCGCAATCGCGCGCGCAGTCGCCGATGGCGATCACCACGCGGGGCTGAGGGGTGGCTTCGACGGTACGGAGGAGCGGCTCGACCATGTTGTGGGTGACCACGCCGGTCACGGCGAGGACGTCGGCGTGGCGGGGGCTGGCGACGAGGCGCGCCCCGTACCGCTCGACGTCGTAGACGCCTCCGAACGCGGCGCCGACTTCGATCTCGCAGCCGTTGCACGATCCCGTGTCGACGTGGCGGACCTGGACGCTGCCGCGCAGCGAGTTGGGGAGGTGGAGCGCCGGATCCTCAGCCGGTGCAGGCGGAGCTGGCTCCGCGAAGCGTCCGTTGCGTGCGATGAGTTTGAGCAGGCGGAGGGGGTTCACGCGTCTCTCGACTCGTCAAGCTCGCGCAGGAGCTCATCTCGGGGGCCGGCGAGCTGGCGCAGGAGGACGCGACCGGCGGTGAGCAGCTGCCGTACGTCGTCGACCAGCAGCGAGTAGACCACCTCGCCGCCCTCGCGGCGTTGCCGCACCAACCCTGTGCGACGAAGGACCGCCAGCTGCTGGCTGAGGGCACTGGGCTCGATCGCGATGTCCGCGAGGAGCTCGTGGACCGCGTGGTCCTTCTCACTGAGGAGCTCGAGCACTCGGATGCGTACGGGATGGCCGAGGGTACGGAACAGCTCGGCCTTGGCCTCGTACAGCGGGACAGTCACGCCTCACCCTTCAGGACTCGCACAGTTGCGGATGTGAAAACTCCTGCAACTATAGGCCATGAGCGGCTGGTCTCAGACCCACGACTTCACAGGTGAAATTTGCCTGTGAAGTCGAAGACTTG
>DAIPZP010000194.1:0-3972 GCA_036782155.1 Propionibacteriaceae bacterium | reverse complement strand
AGCACCGGCGCGTCCGTGAGCAGGGCGCGGGCGATCGCGAGTCGCTGGCGCTCGCCCCCGGACAGCAGTACGCCGTCCTCGCCGACGGGTGCGTCGAGGCCGCGGGGGTTGCGCCGTACGACCTCCGACAGGTTCACGGCATCGAGCACCCGCCAGCAGTCGTCGTCGGTCGACAAGGGAGACGCGAGGACGAGGTTGTCGCGGATGCTTCCGGCGAGCGCCGGGGCGTCCTGCTCGACATAGCCGTACTGGGCGCGCAGCACGTCGCGCGGCAGGCGCCGGAGGTCGACGCCGCCGAGCCGGATCGTGCCGGCGCCGATGTCGTAGAAGCGTTCGAGCAGGCCGAGGATCGTGCTCTTGCCCGCGCCCGACGGACCGACGATCGCGGTCCGGGTGCCGCGCGGAACCGCGAACGAGACGTCCTCGAGGACCGGTACGGGCTCGTCGCCGGTCTCGTACGCGAACGACACCTGCTCGAGTTCGATCGCGGGAGCATCGGGGGCAGCAGTGCCGTTGAGGCGACCGTCGAGATCAGCGTCGGAGGCGTCCGTGGTGGTCTCGAGCGGGAGGTCCAACAGCTCCGTGATGCGGCCGAGCGCCCCGAGCGCGCTCGACACCGAGGTCACCGCGCCGAACGCGTTGCCGATCGGGACGGCTAGGAGGAACAGGAACAGCAGGAACGCCGTGAGGCCGCCGATCGTGAGGGCGCCGGAGGCGACCCGGTAGCCGCCGACCCCCACCACCATGAGGAATGCGAGGTTCAGCGCCACCGTTGCGATGGGTACGACGGGGGCGGACGCACGGGCCACGTCAACACCGGCCCGCCAGGCCTTGGTCGCGAGCGCAAGGATCCCCACCGTCTCGCGCTCGACGGCGCCGGAGGCACGGATGGTGCGTACGGCGCCGATCGACCGCTCCACATCGGCAGTCAGCGCGCCGACCGCATCCTGCTGGCGGCGGCTCGCGCCGCGAATCCCACGGGTGAGAACACCGACGACGCCCATCGCGAGGACGAGCACCAGCACGGTCAGGCCGAGCAGCAGCGGGTCGATGACGAGCATCCCGATCAGAGCGCCGACAAGGGTGACCGCGCCGCCGACGGCGTCGATGAGGCCTTGCGTGAGGACCGCGTACAGCAACGTCGTGTCCGTGCCGATCCGGGAGACGAGATCGCCGGTACGGCGTCGGTCGTACTCGCTGATCGGCAGCTTCAGCACGTGCCGGATGAGGCGTTCGCGGGCGGTGAGGACGACGGAGGTCCCTGCGCGCTGCAGCAGGTAGTGCTGCACGCCGCTGACGATCCCGTTGAGGACGAGCAGCGCGACCAGCAACCACAGCAGGGCCCCGAGCGAGAGGGACGCCTGGACGCGACGGACGAGATCCGCCACGACGAGGGGCTGCGCCAAGGAGGTGGCTGCGCCCACGACGGACAGCGCGATCGCCGCGCCGAGCACGCCACGGTGCGCTGCGAGGTAGGGGAGGAGGTCCTTCATGCCGGCCCGCGGGCCGGTGCCGCGTACCGGTCGCGAGAACGCTCCGCGCCTTGTTGGTTCGCTCATCGAGATCCGTACCTCTTGTTCAAAAGTGCGCGGTTGGGGGTCACCGGGTCCGACGTCGCTTAGGCGTGACCATGCCCACTGAGCGGAGGACCACATAGCCGACGGCGCCGACGACGGCGAAGATCCCGAACGAGATCGGTGCGACAACCCAGTTGATGCCCATGCTGAGGTTCTGGATCTTCGTCACGAGAAGGGACACCGCGAGCAGCACCGACATCGAGACGCCGAGAATGCCGAGCATGAACAGGACGCCGCCGACCGCGCCGACCAGAGACTTGCCCATGGCGATGAGGACGTTGCGGGTCCCCTGCGGGCGTGCGGGTCTCGGCGGGATTGATGTGGACGACCGGCGAGGACGCAGTGCGGCCACGATCTGCTCCCAGGCCGTGGGCGGAGCTTCCTCGGCCTCGAAGATGGGCTTCTCGTCGTGCCCCGGAGTCGTCACGGCCTCAGGCTACCCGCCGGATCTGGGGTTGGAGCCGGGGCCGTTGGCACGGTCAGGCCTTGACCGCCTTCCCGGCGTCGCGGGATGCGGCCCAGGCTGCGACGTCGCCGCGCGAGACGGCGACGGCCATGAGGTCGGGGAAGGCGTCCGGCGTACAGGCGAAGCACGGGATGCCCAGTGTTGCGAGTGCCGCCGCGTTCTCTTTGTCGTACGAGGGTTTTCCGTCGTCGTCGAGCGCCAACAGCACGATCACAGCCGCACCAGCAGCTGCGATCGCGCCGAGCCGCCGGATCATCTCGAGCGAGCCCTCCCCCTCGTACAGGTCGCTGACCAGCACGAACACCGTGTCCCGCGGCCGGGTGATGAGGGGTTCGCAGTACGCGAGGGCGCGAGGCGTGTCGTTGCCGCCCCCCAGCTGCGTGCCGAAGATGACGTCGACAGGGTCGCTGAGCTCGTCTGTGAGGTCGACGACGGCGGTGTCGTAGACGACCAGCGACGTCTTCAGCGCGCGGATCGACGCCAGCACGCTCGCGAAGATCGACGCGTACACCACCGACGTCGCCATCGACCCCGACTGGTCGACGCAGAGCACGATCTCCCGCGCGAAGCCTGACTGCTTGCGACCGAAACCGACCAGCTTCTCGGGGATGATCGTGCGGAACTCGGGCTGGTACGTGCCGAGGTTGGCCCTGATCGTACGGAGCCAGTCGATGTCGCCGGGTCGTGGTCGGCGCGTGCGCTGCGCACGGTTGAGCGCGCCGCGTACGGACGATCGCAACCGGTCGGCGATCCGGCGTTCGACCTCGTCGACCACCATCCGTACGACCGTGCGTGCCGTCTCGCGCGCCTTCTGCGGCAGCAGCGATCGCAGCGACGCGAGGGTCGCAACCAGGTGGACGTCCGGTTGCACCGCCGCGAGCATCTCCGGTTCGAGCAGCAGCTGCTTGAGGCCGAGACGGTCGATCGCGTCGGTCTGCATGACCTGGACGACGGAGCTCGGGAAGTACGTGCGGACGTCGCCCAACCATCTCGCCACCCGCGGCGCCGACGATCCCATCCCGACGACCATGTTCTCCTTCGACCCGGCCTCGCCGTCGGACTGGTTGTCGTACAGCGCGCCCAACGCCGCGTCCATCCCCATGTCGGACTGGCTCAGGCTGTCATCCGGCCCATCCCCGAGCAGCAACCTCCACCGCCGCGCCCGCTCCTCAGGCATGGGCACCCCCGAGCAGGAGTCGTACGGTCTCGAGGGCTTCAGCCAACTCGTCGAACGGCAGGTCGGCCTCGACCTCGTCGGGTGCGGCCTCGCGATCAAGGACCGCGATGCGATCGGCGAGGGCGCGGCGTTCAGGCTTGTTGTAGGCGCCCAACGCGCGTCGCAGCACCGGGAGCACCTCGGTGAAGTCGTCGGGCCCGAGCTCCGCGAGCCACGCGTCGACGAGGGTGAGGATCGCGCGGTCGTGGATGAGGAGCAGCGCCGATCCGGCGAGGAAGCCCTCGGCGAATGCCGCACGCTCGATGACGCTCGGACCGTGCGAGAGGGCGCGGCTGAGCGCTGCGCGCGCCTCACTGTTCTCGATCTCACCGGCGTCCAGCAACGTCCGGGTGAGGCGGCCGCCGAGCAGGCCGGGGACGTCGGCGCGCTCCAGAACGTGCCGGATCGCCTCCAACCACAGCGCCTTCGCCTCGTCAGAGAGCAGGCCGATCGTGCCGGACACGGCATCAAGATGAGGTCGCAGGTCGGCCGCGGCCTCGGGCGACAGCCCACCGATCGCGGCTGGCAACCCGGCCACCACACGGGCGAGCATGCCGGTGGCAACCGTGCCCAACGCGGACGTGTCGGTGCCCCGCACCGATCCGTACCGTTGCGATCGCACGAGCGCAGGCAGCGCCTCCATGAGCTGCGCGATGTCGGCCTCGTGGGCGGCGCGCTCGTCGAGGGCCGTGATGAGGGCTGGCAGAGCCGCC
>DAIPZP010000193.1:0-3996 GCA_036782155.1 Propionibacteriaceae bacterium | reverse complement strand
AAGGTGCCGATGTACTTCGTGGGCTTCGGCAAGCGCATCTGGTCCTTCCGTCGCGGCGAGACCGAGTACGGCATCAAGTGGATCTGGCTTGGCGGCTACGTACGGCTCGTCGGCATGTACCCGCCCGGCAAGCCCGGCCGCACGGGCCGTCTCGCCGAGTGGGCCGACGGCGCTCGCGAGGCCGAGCGCGACGACATCACCGAGACCGACATCCGCACCGGGCGGCTCTTCTACCAGAAGAAGTCCTGGCAGAAGCTCATCATCATGGCCGGCGGCCCGATCATGAACATCGTGCTCGCCTTCTTCATCTTCCTCGGCATCAACCTCGCGTACGGGCAGCAGCAGCAGACCTTGGGGGTCTCCTCGGTCACAGACTGCCTTGAGCCCGCACCCGCCGCCTGCGTCGTACCGCCCGCCAAGCAGGCCGGCGTCCAGGTGGGCGACACGATCGTGGCGCTCAACGGTGCCAACGTCACGACCTGGCGTGATCTCGTCGTTCTCGTACGGGGCCAGGGTGACGGCACGTTGGCGTTCACCGTGGACCGTCCCGGACAGGGCCGCGTGACGCTGCCGACAGTCCACGGCGTGATGCATCAGGTGAGCGACCTCAACGACCCGTCGAAGACCGTGACGGCCGGATTCGCCGGCATGTCCAGCGGGGTCACGACCGTGCGCGTCGGACCGGTGGGCACCGCCCAGGACATGTGGAAGATGACCACGCAGAGCGTACGAGCGCTGGGGACCTTCCCCCAGAAGGTCTTCATGACCGGCTATAACCTCGCCACCGGCAAGCCCCGCGATGCCACGGGCCCCCTCAGCGTGGTCGGTGCCTCCGTGGCCGCCAGCGAGATCGCGACCACGAACCAGCTGACGCTCGGTGGCCGGATCGCGTCGTACTTCTCTCTCCTGGGCGCCGTGAACCTCTTCGTCGCCATCCTCAACCTCGTACCGCTCCTGCCCTTCGACGGTGGCCACATCGCGGGAGCGCTGTGGGAGGCGCTGCGGCGCGCGATGGCGCGACTGTTCAAGCGACCCGCTTACGGCTTCTTCGATACGGCGACGCTTTTGCCCGTGGCGTATGTTGTGGGGGCGTTCCTCGCGATCGCCGGCGTCATCCTCGTGGTCGCCGACATCGTGAGTCCCATTCGCATCTTCTGACTGAGGAGCCGACTCCGTGCCCGTGACCCTGGGGATGCCCAAGCCGCCTGTACCCGTGCTCGCGAAGCGGCACCTGACCCGTCAGATCAGGGTCGGCAAGGTGCTGGTGGGCGGCGACGCGCCGATCTCGGTGCAGTCGATGACCACGACCAAGACCACGGACATCAACGCGACGCTCCAGCAGATCGCCGAGCTGACCGCCGCCGGCTGCGACATCGTCCGCGTGGCGGTGCCGAGTCAGGACGACGCCGACGCGTTGCCGATCATCGCCAAGAAGTCGCAGATCCCGGTCATCGCGGACATCCACTTCCAGCCGAAGTACGTCTTCGCGGCGATCGATGCCGGCTGTGCGGCCGTACGCGTCAACCCCGGCAACATCAAGGCCTTCGACGACAAGGTCGGCGAGATCGCGCGCTACGCCGCTGACGCGGGCGTGTCGCTGCGGATCGGCGTCAACGCCGGCTCGCTCGACAAGCGGATCATGGACAAGTACGGCTCCGCGACCCCCGAGGCGCTCGTCGAGTCGGCCCTGTGGGAGGCGTCCCTGTTCGAGGAGCACGGCTTCCGCGACTTCAAGATCTCCGTGAAGCACCACGACCCGGTGGTCATGGTGAAGGCGTACGAGCTCCTCAGCGAGCGCTGCGACTACCCGCTCCACCTCGGCGTGACCGAGGCCGGACCCGCGTTCCAGGGCACGATCAAGTCGGCGACCGCGTTCGGTGCGCTGCTGAGCCAGGGGATCGGCGACACGATCCGGGTCTCGCTGTCCGCACCGCCCGTCGAGGAGGTCAAGGTCGGCGTCAAGATCCTCGAGTCGCTCAACCTGAGGCCGCGCCACCTGGAGATCGTGTCCTGCCCGTCGTGCGGGCGAGCGCAGGTCGACGTGTACAAGCTCGCCGACGAGGTGACGGCCGGACTGACCGGCATGACCGTACCGCTGCGCGTCGCCGTCATGGGCTGTGTTGTGAACGGCCCCGGTGAGGCCCGTGAGGCCGATCTCGGCGTGGCATCCGGCAACGGCAAGGGCCAGATCTTCGTCCGGGGCGAGGTCGTCCGGACCGTTCCTGAGGACCAGATCGTCGAGAACCTCATCGCCGAGGCACAGCGCCTTGCGGAGGAGATGGGCGAGACGTCTGGAGCGCCGATCGTCACGGTGGGCTGAATGCCTGCAAGCGTCCGGACGCTCACGAACCAGGACTTGCCGAAGGTCACCGAGCTACTGAACCGGAAGCCGTTCGAGAACGTGTTCGTCGCCTCACGCATCCGTACTGGCGGCCTCGAGGCGTTCATGCTCGGCTGTGACGTCTGGGGCTACGAAGAGGACGGCGAGCTCGTCTCGATCCTCCATCACGGCGCCAACATGGTGCCCGTCAATGGCACGCCCGAGGCGCTCGACGCGTACGTGGCCCGGATCGGCCCGATCCGTACGTGCGCCTCGATCCTCGGTGTCGCAGGTGAGGCGCTCAGCCTGTACGAGAAGCTGTCCCGCAAGTGGCCCGGCGCGTGGCAGCGCCCCCGCGAGATCCGTGCCTGCCAGCCGCTCATGGTGATCTCGGGACCGCCGACGGTCGAGGCCGACCCGCGGGTACGACGGGTCGGTCCGGGCGACGCGGAGAGCTACTTCGCGGCGGCCGTCGCGATGTACACGGAAGAGGTCGGGGTGTCACCGCTGGACGGCACGAACGGCTACCGCTGGTACGTGGACAGGCTGCTCGAGACCGGCTGCGCGATGGGGATCGTCGAGAACGGCGAGGTCATCTTCAAGTCCGACGTCGGTTCGTCCACCACTCAGGTCTGCCAGGTAGCGGGTGTGTGGTTGCGGCCCGACCTTCGCGGCCGCGGCCGCTCCACACCGGCGATGGCGGCGGTGGTCGACCTGTGCCGCGAGCGGTGGCAGCACGTCACCCTGTACGTCAACGACTTCAACACCGTCGCCCGCGCCCTGTACCGGCGAGTCGGTTTCGACGAGATCGGCTCCCTCGCGACGGTGCTGTACTGACCCCCTCAGGGGTTGATGACGAAGAACACCAGGTACGCGGATCCGAGGATCACCGCGGCGAAGATCAGGATGACCAGCCAGGTGTACGAGCGGGTGCGGGCGCCTTCTCCGCGATCTGTCGCATCGGTCGGCGTCATAACCTGAACTCCAACAGGATGAGTCCGAAGACGAGCATCGCCAGCATGATGGCTAGGGGGACCAGGAGGAGGGCGAGGCCCTTGCGCTGCTGCTTCGCGAAGCCCATGGACCCGGACGAGAACTGGTTGTACGGCGCCGCGTAGAACACCTCGACCGCTTGGCCGGGCTGCAGGACCAGATCGAGCGCGGCGTCTCCGTACCGCCGCATCCACTGCGCGTACGCGCTGACGTGGTACTGACCGGCCGGCAGGACGTAGTCGTTGGGGCCGTACGAAGACCTCACCACCTGGTTGTTGATGAGCAGCGTGGGAGGAACGAAGCTGCTCGTCATCACGCTTCCCTGGATGTTCACGCGGAGGTGTCCCGTGGCCACCTGCTGCGGGTACTGGCCGCTCGGTGGCTGCGTGTACTGCAGGCCGAGGTAGTTGCCGTCCGGCTCCGGGTATCCCTGGGCTTGCTGGGGCGGATTCGGGGGCCAGGACTGCGGCTGATAGCTGGGCTGATACGGCTGACCTGGCTGCGTCACACGCAGAAGGGTACGTGATGACGGTTCCAGAGCCGACAGGTTCCCAGGGCCAGCGCTCACCCCCACCACAGGTGCACTACAGCGGGAATCCCCACCCTGGTCATCACCCCAGGGACATTCCGAGGTTGTCCCGGGTCTCGTGGAAGTTGAGGTGGCGGTCCCCCGCCTGACTCCT
>DAIPZP010000192.1:0-4026 GCA_036782155.1 Propionibacteriaceae bacterium | reverse complement strand
AGCCTTGCTGGTGGCGTACGCGATCTCGTCGCTCATCGGTCCGAGCTGCTGGCCGGATGTCAGCCACACCACCCGGCCACCGGGCCGCCCGTCGTGCTGGGAGGCGTACGCCTGCGTCATGAGCAGGGTCGCCCTCGCGTTCACCCGCCAGTGGAGCTCCAGATCGGCGATGCCGATCTCCGACAAGGCGCCGTCGTGCCCACTCATTGCCTGGTTGCAGACGAGGACGTCCAGATGGCCGAGTCGGCTCGTCACCTCGGCGATCAACGCCGCTGGTGCGTCGTCCTGGGCGAAGTCGGCACTGATGTCGGTCACCCGCGCGCCTTCGGAAGCCTTCGCTGACAGCTCGTCGACGACGCCTCCGATGTCGTCGGCGCCCCACGGCTGCTCTGAGTCGTGCGGGGACCAGTGCTGGATGGCCACCGAAGCGCCCGCCTGAAGCAGCCGCGTCGCGATGGCGAACCCGATCCCCTGTCGGCGACTGACGCCGGTGACGAGGGCTGTTCGACCGTCGAGTGTTCCCACGTGGTTCAGTGTGCCAGTGCGGCTCGCGACGGCATCACGGAAGCCCTCTCGATGACGAGACGGCCTCCTTCCACCCGCACCGGGAGCGGGTCGATGATCGTGCCGCCGAAACCGCCGTCGGCCATTTCATTGGCGAAGGCGAGATAGTGCCACAGACCATCGCGCGACTGCACGAGTCGGCCCACATAGAGCTCCGGCCCGTTGAGCAACTGGGCGTTCGCGATGTCGTACGGGCCGGTCAGCGACTCGGCACGTGCGGCCCAGGTTCCGCCGAGGCCACCCCTCGCCCGGCGCGCCACGGTCGTTTCGAAAGCCAGGCAGCTGAACACCAGGAACGGTTGGCCGTCGACGACTGCCGTGTGCATGACCTCGAGCTGCCCGAAGCCCTGGCCGGGAGCGCTCAGCGGGTCGCGAACCTCCCACGTGCGCAGGTCCGGAGACCAGCAGTGCCCCACCACGCCCCGGTCGTCCACAGGACCGTGCTTGCTCCTCGCGGTCACCAGCAGGTGCCAGCCGTTCCCGTCGGGATCACGCATGACCCACGGGTCGCGGAACGCCTCGTCGGGCCAGCCGCGATCAGTCGCCTTCTCGTACCACCGGCCATCGGCGGTCGCGACCGGGCCCTGCTTGTCCCAGGTGATGAGGTCCTCGCTGGTCGCGTAGCCGATCGACTGCACGTTGCCGTACGGTCCGAGCCTCACGCCCGTGTAGAACATGAACCACGTTCCATCCGGATGCTGGATCACCGACCCTGTCCACGTGGCGAGGTCGTCGAACGCGGGGGCGTCGCTGCGGACGAGCGCGTCCTCGAACCGGCGCCAGCGCTCGAGGTCGGTGGACACCGCATGGCCGATCGAGGCGCGGTAGTGACGCGCATCGGGGTCGTGCAGAGCCTTCGACGCGTACAGGAAGAACAGGTGGTAGCTCGTCCCATCGTCAGAGGTCCAGAAGTCCCACACCCAGGAGTCGTCGAGCGCGAACATCGTCTGCCTCATCCCTTGTTACGGGGCGACGTCCTCGAGGAGGTCGGTGACCAGCGCCGCGATCGCCGACCGCTCGCTCCGGGTGAGCGTGACGTGGGCGAACAGCGGGTTGCCCTTGAGCCGGTCGACGACCGCGACGATGCCGTCGTAGCGGCCGACCCGCAGGTTGTCGCGCTGGGCGACGTCGTGGGTGAGGATGACGCGCGAGTTCTGGCCGATGCGGCTCAGTACGGTCAGCAGCACGTTCCGTTCCAGGGACTGCGCCTCGTCGACGATCACGAACGCATCGTGCAGCGACCGCCCACGGATGTGGGTGAGCGGGAGCACTTCCAGCAGGTTCCGAGCCAGCACCTCGTCGATGACGTTCTTGCCGGCGACGCTCGACAGCGTGTCGAAGACCGCCTGCGCCCAAGGGTTCATCTTGTCCGACTCCGACCCCGGGAGGAACCCGAGGTCCTGGCCACCGACCGCGTACAAAGGTCTGAACACGATCACCTTCGAGTACAGCCCACGCTCGAGTACGGCCTCGAGGCCAGCGCACAGCGCGAGCGCGGACTTGCCGGTACCGGCGCGACCGCCCAGCGACACGATCCCGACTTCCTGGTCCAGCAGCAGGTCTAGGGCGACCCGCTGCTCCGCCGAGCGGCCGTGGATGCCGAACGCCTCGCGGTCGGAGCGGATGCGCCGGACAAGGCCGTCCGGGTACAGGCGGGCCAGTGCCGAGGAGCCGCCTCCGTGGAGGACCAGCCCGGTGTGTACGGGCAGGTCGTCTGCCTCGGGCAGCCGCACCGCCTCGCCCTCGTACAGCTGGTCCAGTAGCTCGGGTGCGACCGTCAGGTCGGCCATCCCGGTCCAGCCGGTGTCGACGGCGAGCTCGGCCCGGTACTCCTCGGCGTCGAGGCCGACCGCCGACGCCTTGACGCGCATCGGGAGGTCCTTGCTGACGAGCACGACCGAGGCGCCCTCGGCGCGGTAGTTGAGCGCCACCGCGAGGATCCGCGAGTCGTTGTCGCCCAGCCGGAAGCCGGCCGGAAGCACCATGGGGTCCGTGTGGTTCAGCTCGACCTTGAGCGTGCCGCCATCGGAGTTGACCGCCACCGGTGAGTCGAGCCGGCCGTGCATGACCCGCAGGTCGTCGAGCAGTCGCAGCGCGGCGCGGGCGAAGTAGCCCAGCTCCGGATGGTGGCGCTTGGCCTCGAGCTCGGTGATGACGACGACCGGCAGGACGACAGAGTGCTCGGCGAACCGAAGAAGGGCGTTCGGGTCACTCAGCAGCACGGACGTGTCGACGACGTACACGCGGGTACGGACGCTGTCGTCGGTCGAGCTCCAGGGTGCGGTGGCGACTTCGATATCGGTCACGGTCATCCTCTCGGCGGGCCGGACTCTCGCCTCGGCCCGACTAGATCATGGGCCGAAGGCGGCGGGGCTGCTGAACAGCCCCTCTGGTGCGCGTGAGCGCATTCGGATGCCTCCGTCCGGGCGGCTTCCCCTCCGCCCGTGCTCGCACGGTACGTCGCCGAATCAAGCGATTCGCGCACGCCACGCCGATGTCATCCGCTCGTCATCTGATCCTCTGCCGACTGGGCCGGCGGGCATCGTGTCGACGCCACGGGATGACTAGGCTATTTGTTCGTGCCAACACTGCCGCCGCATCTCCGTCCCGAGACCACTCCCGCCACCGACCCGTCCGCGATCGTGACGGGCCCGAACTACCGGATCAGCATGCTGACGCCCCGGCTCGTACGGCTCGAGTGGTCCCCCACTGGGCAGTTCACCGACGCCGCCACGCAGGTGGTGTGGAACCGGCAGTTCCCCGCCACCGACTTCACCCTGCGCCGCGACGGAGACGCACTGCACATCCGTACCCCGTTCCTCCAGCTCGACTACGACGGCAAGGAGTTCACGGCCTTCGGACTGACGGTGCACGCGCTGGGCGTCTCCTCCTACCATTCGATCTGGCGGTACGGCGAGCGCGAGAAGCCCGAGTCGTACGGCGTACCGACGAACCTCGGCGGCACCGCCCGCACCCTCGACGAGGCCGACGGAGCCGTACCGCTCGAGCCCGGCCTCGTGTCCGTCCACGGCATCACCACCCTCGATGACAGCGCCTCGCTGACCATCGACGAGGGCGGGTGGTTCGTCCCGCGCCCCGACGACACGATCGATCTCTACGTGTTCGCGTATGGGCGTGACTTCGCCGCCGCGATCAAGGACTTCTACGCTCTCACAGGACCCCAGCCGTTGCTCCCCCGGTTCGCGCTGGGCAACTGGTGGAGCCGCTTCCACCGCTACACCGACACTGATTACAAGGACGTCATCACGGCGTTCGAGAAGGCCGACCTGCCGTTCAGCGTCGGTGTCATCGACATGGACTGGCACGTCACGGAGATCGACCCGTCGATCGGCAGCGGCTGGACCGGCTACACGTGGAACCCGGACCTCTTCCCCGATCCGCCCGCCTTCCTTGCCTGGCTCCACGAGCACGACCTCAAGGTGTCGCTCAACGTGCACCCGG
>DAIPZP010000191.1:0-4042 GCA_036782155.1 Propionibacteriaceae bacterium | reverse complement strand
GCCCGTCGGGCGTTCCGCAATGCGGCGACGGACTACGAGGCGATTGGTGCTGGACCGCGGGCTCTGGAGGCCTGGCGCAGTGCCGCAAAAGTTCCGGAGCAATGAGGTGTTGACAAACTTGTCAACGTGGCACACACTTATTACATCGACGTCAACGCGTCCCCCAAGCCCTCGTTGACGTCAGAGGCGGAATGAGCCTCGCCGAAGCCGGCGCGGATCGGGTCTGATGCCAGGGAAAACTGGCCCGATCGAGCGTCGGCTTCGTGCTGTCTACAGCCAGGTCGCTTCTTCGATAGTCACCAGAGCTCTTCGCCCATCCCGGGCGGAGGGCTCTTGGTCTATCCGGTGGTGGGTCACAGCCACGTGCCCTGGACCGGGAGGCCCAGTGGTGGCGACACGCCAAGGGGGCGGCGGCCCGAAGGGAGCTCCTCAGCCGTTGATGTGGCAGCGTCTGGTTGTGGCGCCTCCGAGGGTCTTTGGGCCGGCGACGGCTGCCGGTCAGAGTGTCAACGCGAAGACTGGTGCCGCTGGGCCACGGCTTTGCTACCATCTGGCCAGTCGGACGATGCTGTCCGGCCGTCCCCGAGCAGTTCTCTGCCCCGGGTTTGCGTAGACGCGCCTGCGCGGCTATCGTTGCGGTTTGCCCATGCCTCTGGTCGTCCTGTGTCCTTGACGCAGGACGTTCGGCACGCACGAAACTCTGGCGAGTTCTGGAAGGACCACAATCTTGGCCGCCTCGCGCACCGCGTCGAAGTCCACAATGAAGAACACCAACGTTGTCTCTGCGAGCGGGCGCATCTCGTTCGCGAAGATTCATGAGCCACTGGAAGTCCCGAACCTCCTTGACCTTCAGGTCGAGTCGTTCGACTGGCTGATGGGCAACGAGACGTGGCAGGCGCGAGTTGCCGCTGCGTTGGCTGCTGGGCGCACCGACGTGAACACCAAGTCCGGGCTGGAGGAGATCTTCGAGGAGATCTCCCCGATCGAGGACTTCTCCGAGACGATGTCGCTGTCCTTCCGTGACAGCCACTTCGAGGAGCCGAAGCACTCCGTCGACGAGTGCAAGGAGCGCGACGTCACGTACGCGCGGCCGCTGTTCGTCACCGCGGAGTTCATGAACAACGACACCGGTGAGATCAAGTCCCAGACGGTGTTCATGGGTGACTTCCCCCTCATGACCGACAAGGGAACGTTCATCATCAACGGCACGGAGCGCGTCGTCGTGTCGCAGCTCGTGCGTTCGCCTGGCGTGTACTTCGAGCAGACGGCGGACAAGACCTCCGACAAGGACATCTTCACCTGCAAGGTGATCCCGTCGCGCGGCGCGTGGCTGGAGTTCGAGGTCGACAAGCGCGACATGGTCGGCGTACGTCTCGACCGCAAGCGCAAGCAGAACGTCACCGTGCTCCTCAAGGCCCTCGGCTGGAACGACGAGAAGATCCTCGAAGAGTTCGGCGAGTTCGAGTCGATGCGCCTGACGCTCGAGAAGGACCACGTCACCACCCAGGACGAGGCCCTCCTCGACATCTACCGCAAGCTGCGCCCGGGCGAGCCGCCGGCACGCGATGCCGCCCAGCAGCTGCTGGAGAACTACTACTTCAACCCGAAGCGCTACGACCTGGCCAAGGTCGGCCGCTACAAGATCAACAAGAAGCTTGGCCTGAGCGAGCCCTACGACAAGCAGGTCCTGACCCAGAGCGACATCGTGGCGGCGATCCGCTACATCGTCGCGCTGCACGAGGGCCGCGAGCTGATTGGCGACGTCCCGGTGGAGACCGACGACATCGACCACTTCGGCAACCGTCGTCTTCGTACGGTCGGCGAGCTCATCCAGAACCAGCTCCGTACGGGTCTGGGCCGCATGGAGCGCGTCGTCCGCGACCGCATGACGACCCAGGACATCGAAGCGATCACGCCGCAGACGCTGATCAACGTACGTCCGGTCGTTGCTGCACTGCGCGAGTTCTTCGGTACGTCGCAGCTCTCGCAGTTCATGGACCAGACCAACCCGGTCGCCGGCCTGACGCACAAGCGTCGGCTGTCGGCCCTCGGCCCGGGCGGCCTGTCTCGCGACCGCGCCGGCATGGAGGTCCGCGACGTCCACCCGTCGCACTACGGCCGCATGTGCCCCATCGAGACGCCTGAAGGTCCCAACATCGGCCTCATCGGCTCGCTGGCGTCCTTCGCTCGTGTTAACGCGTTCGGGTTCATCGAGACCCCGTACCGCAAGGCTGTGGGCGGTGTCGTGACCGATCAGATCGACTACCTCACCGCTGACGAGGAGGACCGCTACCTCATCGCGCAGGCCAACGCCACGCTCGACGAGAACGGCAAGTTCACGCAGGAGCGCGTCCTGGTCCGTACCAAGCACGACGTCGACCAGGTGCTCCCGAACGACGTGCACTACATGGACGTCTCGCCGCGCCAGATGGTGTCGGTCGCGACGGCACTGATCCCGTTCCTCGAGCACGACGATGCGTCGCGAGCCCTCATGGGCGCGAACATGCAGAGGCAGGCAGTGCCGCTGCTCCGCAACGAGGCGCCACTCGTCGGCACCGGCATGGAGTACCGCGGTGCGGTCGACGCCGGTGACGTCACGCTTGCCGAGAAGGCGGGTGTGGTCGTGAGCGTGAGCGCTGACCTCGTCGAGGTCGCGAACGACGACGGCACGTACCGCTCGTACCGGCTCGACAAGTTCCGCCGCTCGAACCAGGCGACCTGCATCAACCAGCGTCCGCTCGTGGCCGATGGACAGCGCGTCGAGGTCGGCACGCCGCTCGCCGACGGTGCCTGCACCGATGGTGGCGAGATGGCGCTCGGCCGGAACCTGCTCGTCGCGTTCATGCCGTGGGAGGGTTACAACTACGAGGACGCGATCATCCTCAGCGAGCGTCTCGTCCAGGACGACGTCCTCACCTCGATCCACATCGAGGAGCACGAGGTCGACGCCCGCGACACCAAGCTGGGCGCCGAGGAGATCACCCGCGACATCCCCAACGTGAGCGAGGACATGCTCGCTGACCTCGACGACCGCGGCATCATCCGCATCGGCGCCGAGGTGGGCACGGGCGACATCCTCGTCGGCAAAGTCACCCCCAAGGGCGAGACCGAGCTGACCCCCGAGGAGCGTCTGCTCCGTGCGATCTTCGGTGAGAAGGCGCGCGAGGTCCGCGACACGTCCATGAAGGTGCCCCACGGCGAGACCGGTACGGTCATCGGCGTCCGCGTCTTCGACCGCGAGGACGGCGACGAGCTGCCTCCGGGCGTGAACCAGCTGGTCCGCGTGTACGTGGCGCAGAAGCGCAAGATCTCCAACGGCGACAAGCTGGCTGGACGTCACGGCAACAAGGGCGTCATCTCGAAGATCCTCCCGATCGAGGACATGCCGTTCCTTGAGGACGGCACGCCGGTCGACATCGTGCTCAACCCGCTCGGTGTCCCGTCACGAATGAATGTCGGGCAGGTCCTCGAGACCCACCTCGGCTGGGTCGCCAAGACCGGCTGGGACATCACGGACCTTCACGAGCCGTGGGCCGAGCGTCTGGTCGACGTCGGCCTGGGTCGCGTCGGTGGCGACCAGCTCGTGGCCACCCCGGTCTTCGACGGCGCCAACGAGCAGGAGATCAGCGGTCTCCTGGAGCACGGGCTGCCGAACCGCGATGGCGAGCACCTCATGGATGGGGGCGGCAAGGTCGCGCTCTTCGACGGCCGCTCCGGCGAGCCGTTCCCCGAGCGTGTGGGCGTCGGCTACATCTACATGCTGAAGCTCCACCACCTGGTCGACGACAAGATCCACGCCCGTTCGACCGGTCCGTACTCGATGATCACGCAGCAGCCCCTGGGTGGTAAGGCTCAGTTCGGCGGCCAGCGGTTCGGCGAGATGGAGGTCTGGGCACTCGAGGCGTACGGGGCAGCCTGGGCTCTGCAGGAGCTGCTGACGATCAAGTCCGATGACGTTCCTGGCCGCGTGAAGGTCTACGAGGCGATCGTCAAGGGCGAGAACATCCCCGAGCCCGGCATCCCTGAGTCGTTCAAGGTGCTG